>DASWBC010000142.1:0-3838 GCA_036390815.1 Gemmatimonadaceae bacterium | reverse complement strand
TCGGACGGCGGGTCGTCATGTTCGACTCCTCGCTCTCGACGGTGACTGTGATCGCCGACACGACGAGCGCGACTGCCAGCGCGTACGGCGTGCGGCCGGGCGGACTCATCGCCTACCGCGGCGATTCGACCCTGTTCGTCGATCCGGCGTCGCTCTCGATGCTCCTCATCGATCCGAACGGAAAAATCACGCGCGTGATGTCGGCGCCGAGAGCGAACGATGTTGGATTCCTGGTTGGGGGACCGTTCGGCAATCCGGGATTCGATCCCAAAGGCAGGCTGGTGTACCGCGCTCCACCGAACTTCGCTTTTTTCCGCCCACCGGCAGGCGGTTCCGGGAGTCGACTGCCGCAGTTTCCAACTCCGCCCGATTCCGCGGCGCTCGTCCGCTTCGACCTGACCACGCGAAAGGTCGACACGGTGACTTACTTCAAGACGCCAAAGATCAACCTGAGCGTCACGCAGTCCCCCGACGGCGGGATGCGCGTAACGTCGACTGTGAATCCTCTTCCGCAGGGTGACGACTGGGCGCTTCTGCCCGATGGCACCGTCGCGCTCGTGCGCACAAAAGACTATCACGTGGACTGGCTCAACCCGGACGGCACGGCGACATCGTCGCCGAAGGTCCCGTTTCAGTGGGAACGCCTCACTGATGAAGCCAAGGTGGCCTTCATCGATTCGGCGAAAGTCGCAATGGAGAAAGCCCGCGCGAGCGGTCAGTTCGGGCTGGCTGGTGGGCAACAAATGGTGATCCGCCCTGGTGGTGATGGCGCCGCCGGGGGTGCTCGCCGCGACGGAGCAGGAGGTGACGCGCCACGCGCCGGTGCAGCGCCAGCGCCAGCGCCGAACGGACAGGCCGGACCCGCGCCGGCTGCGTCAGGCGGCAACACCACGGTCACCAGCGCCGGGCCGGGAGGCGGGGGAGTCGGGGGACCACTGCTGACGCTCACGATGGTCTCTCCGAGCGAGCTGCCGGACTACAAGCCGGCGTTCACGCCCGGCTCGACTCGCGCCGACACCGATGGAAATCTCTGGGTTAGGACCAGCCAGAACGTGGATGCGCGGCCGGTTTATAACGTCATCAATCGCAAGGGTGAGCTGATCGACCGCGTGCAGCTGCCCGCGAATCGGGCGCTCGTTGGATTTGGTCCGGGCGGCGTCGTGTACCTCGGGGTCCGCGACGGCTCGACTGCGCATCTGGAACGCGCGCGGGTGAAGTGAGACTATTCGCCTTGCTAGCGCATCAGGCCTTTCCCGATGTGCCGTGCAAGCGCCATGATGGTGACCATCGGATTCACACCGGGCGCCGAAGGGAAAAGACTCGCGTCCGCGACGTAGGCCCCGCTCATTCCGAAAACCGCGCCGTGCGGATCGCACACGGCCGAGGCGTGGTCCGTGCCGATGCGGGCCGTCCCCATCTGGTGCGCGCTGAACAACGGTAACCGGTTCGGGGATGTCGACGCTGCGGCAATTTCCCGGCAGAAATTGTCGATCGAGCCACCCCCTTCGCGTTCCCAGGCGAGTCGCACCGTGTGCAACGTGAGGATGCGGTCCGCGCCGGCGGCGTGGTGAATGCGCGCCGCTGCCGCCATCCCGTGCCGGAGTAGCCGCTTTTCCTCCTTGCCCAGCCGGTAGTCGAAGTAAGGCTGCCCCGTTTTGGTAAGGCGAACCTGGCCCTCATTCGAGTCGCGCGTGAGCACGATAGATGGCGCCGCGAATCGAGCTCTCTGCATTTCACGCCGGTGATCGCGCGCGCCCGCCCACGGAATCCCGAGTGACAGCAATCCCGGGTGGCCCGAGGCAGCCTCGATGCGATATCCGTATCCCTCGGAGATATTGGTGAATTCATCGCACACGATGGTCTGCGGCGGTCCCTTCCACGCCTCGATCGGCGACGGGTAAAGACCTGTCACCGCCACCGTCGGATGAAGGAACAGATGCTGGCCCACGTGGAGAGACTTGAGTCCCGATCGCATCAGTAGCGCCGGTGTCTCGAGACCACCAGCGGCGAGCACTACTCGCGGCGCGACAATCGTGAGCGGCCTCGGCTTTCCGTTCGGATCGGCGTAGGTACCCTCTACGCCGGTCACTTTCCCCTTGCTCTGAGCGAGCTTCCGCACCGAGTACGGCGCGATGAGCTGCGCACCCGAGCGAATCGCATCCATGAGGTACGTCGTCGCGGCGCTCTGTTTCCCGCCCACTCTGCACCCGAACGTGCAGTTCCCGCACTGCGCTGGATCGCAGCCGAGCGAGTTGCGCGCGACAACGCTCCAGCTGTAGCCGAGTGATTTCGCGCCGCGACAGATGGCGGAGTTGTTTTCGTTTATCTCGCTCTCGTCGGTCGACGCGCCGATGCGACCCCACACCGCGTCGAGCGACTCGCTGAACGAATCAGTCTCGAAAAACGCGCAGCCGGAAAGCTCGGCCCACTCGTCGCGAACGTCGTCGGGAGTGCGAAAGCACGATTGCCAGTTGACCGTCGTGCCGCCACCGATGGACGCTCCAGCCAGCAGCGACATGCTCGAGTCGCGAGTCCCGGCGAGACCGCCCTCGCGCAAAAGCCGCTGCATTCCTGTCAGCTCGTGCTGGTCGAAATCGCCACCGCTCCAGGCACAGCCGGCCTCGACCACTATCACGTTCTGCCCATTCGCGGCGAGCTCCGCCGCGACGACGCTGCCGGCAGCACCGGAGCCGACGATGCATACCTCGCACTCTATCGTGGCGTCGTTTCCGAGCTTTGCGACTGGAATGCGTGGCGCGGTCGCCTTTTGATTGAGCTCGGGCTCGTAACCGATCGCTGCGAGGATGGCGTCTGATTCCGGCGTGCCATTCGCCGCGTAGGTGTGCAGCATCACCAGACTCCGCGCCCCCTGGTACGCCGAACGGAGCTGCGGCACCACGCTGCGTGCCAGTCGCTGCAACACCCGCTCACGGGCGGCCTGCGAAAGCCGCGAAAATTTGGTCGCACGCGCCGACACGGTGGCGATGAAGAGCGGATTCTCCAGCAGCCTCAGAAAGAGGCGGAACCCCTCGCACTTTGCCGGCTCTATTCTGTCGAGCGCCTCGGCCACGCGTCCACTGACGCCGAGGTCGGCGGCGGACATGCTGAAGAGGGCCGGATCTTCATCGTTCGTAAACGCGAGCGAGGGGACGAATGTGTCGCAGAGGGCGTCGAGTGCGACGGTTTCGCGATGCGTGAGGTTCATCTGGCCCCCCTCTTCACATTTCGTTCGAAATCAATCCCACACAAACCTAATCCCGTCTGGCCCCCCCGCTGGGAGAGTCGCGCCCCGACGGCCAAGCTCAGCCTTGCGCTATAGCCCGGCTGCGCGAATCTTTGTGCTTCGACGAGGAGGCTTTTCTGCCCGGGTATGATTTCACAAATAGGGTGCGCGGCGCGCTGATCAAGGCGCGAGAGGAAGCGCATCGCCGACACCACGAGTACGTGGGAACCGAGCATCTCCTCCTCGGCCTGCTGCAGGAAGACGACGCGCTGGTGATGGATGTTCTCGAGAACCTTGGTGTCCAGCCCTACGAGATTCAGACCGGCCTCGAGCAGGTCATCCAGAACGGTCAACCGAGCGCAAGGGACCGCATGCCAGATCTGCCCTACACGCCGAGGGCGAGGGTCGTCCTCGACCAGGCGATCGCGGTGGCCCACGAATTCGGCGACGGGTATGTTGGGACCCAGCATCTTCTGCTTGGCCTGATTCGCGAGCGACAGGGAATTGCGGCGCAAGCGCTCATGGCGGCGGGATTGACCGAGCCCTCACTGCGGCGCGAGATCGTGCGGCTTCTTCAGGGCGAGGGCGTCGCCGCGGCGTTGGATATCGATGTCA
>DASWBC010000141.1:0-2560 GCA_036390815.1 Gemmatimonadaceae bacterium | reverse complement strand
GATGGTGCCCGCACCGTGGCCGAGACAATTCGCGCCATCAATCCCCCGTCGCCGCGAACGGCTCTCGTCGCTGTTCTTGCCGACAAGGACTGGAAAGGAATCATCCGCGAGCTCGCGCCGGCGGTCGATCGATTCCTTTTCACAAACGCGCCGTCCGCTCCCGTGGAGCGCAGGTGGGACCCGGCGGAGGCGCGCTCCTTTGCGCGGGCGCAGGGCTTCGAGGCCGATCTGGAGCCGGACCTGGATACGGCGCTCTCGCTCGGACAGGAGCGGTCCGGGACGCTGCTCGTCACCGGCTCATTTCACACTGTGGGCGACGCGATGTCGCGCTTGCAGGTGTCTCCGTTCGCCGCGTAGCTTTCCTCCATGTCACAGGGAGCTTTACCAGGATTTCGAGACTTTTACCCCGAGCAGCTCGCCACCCGCAACTATCTCTTTTCGGTCTGGCGCGACGTGGCGCGGAGATACGGGTTCGTCGAATACGATGGTCCGCCCCTGGAGTCGCTCGACCTCTATACAAAAAAGAGCGGCGATGAGATCGTCGGCCAGCTGTACGCCTTCACCGACAAGGGCGGCCGCGAAGTGGCGCTTCGCCCCGAGATGACGCCGACGCTCGCGCGCATGGTCGCCGCGAAGGCAAACGCGATGCGGAAGCCCATTCGGTGGTTCTCCGTTCCCCAGCTGTTCCGATATGAGCGGCAGCAGAAGGGAAGGCTGCGCGAGCACTTTCAGCTCAACGTCGATATCCTCGGTGAACCGTCGGTTGCGGCGGACGCGGAGCTCCTCGCGGTTGCGATCGACGTGATGCGCGCAGTCGGGCTCACTTCGCGTGATGTTCGCGCACGGGTGTCGGATCGGCGCCTTCTCACCGCGGTTCTTTCGCAAGTCGGAGTGAAGAAAGCGGAGCTGCCGGCAGTGTTCGCCGCGATCGACAAAACCGGCCGCGAGCCACGCGACGTGACGCTGGGCAAGGTCGAGAAGGCCGTCGCCAGCAAGGAAGCGCGAGCGGGAGTGTCGCGCATCCTCGACAGCTCCACGGACCTCAATGCGCTGGCCGCGGAGTTCCGCAACGCGCCTGATGTGATGGAAACGATCACGCACATGCGCGAGTACATGAACTTTCTTGACGCCCTCGGCGTCGGAGAGTGGATTGAATTCGACCTCTCCATCGTGCGCGGGCTCGCTTACTATACAGGGAAGGTGTTCGAGCTCTTCGACGCAAAGGGAGAGTTCCGCGCAATCTGCGGCGGCGGGCGCTACGACGATCTCCTTTCGACCATCGGAGGAGTGGATCTTCCGGCGCTTGGTTTCGGAATGGGCGATGTGGTCCTCACCGAGCTGCTTCGATCGCGCGGTCTGCTTCCCGCGCCGGAGCTGGGGACCGAGTACTGGGTTGCCGCCGACGACGAGTCGATGCTGTCCGACGTGATGACCGTTGCGGGCCGGTTGCGCGCCAAGTCGCGGAGCGTGGAATACGCGCTCAAGGCGCAGACGCTGGCGCGCCAGCTCAAGACCGCGTCGAGCGCCGGCGTGAAAAATGTGGTGCTGCTTCGCCGCGATGACTACGCGAATGGAAAGGTGACGGTTAAGACGCTGGCAGATGGATCCGAGCGCAGCGTGGCTCTCGATGCATTCCTGAACTCATTGTAAGAACGCCAATGGCAGAAGATAAGAAGCTGACGAAACGCTCAGAAGATTTCAGCGCCTGGTACAACGAAGTGGTGCTCAAGGCCGAGCTGGCCGATTACTCGCCGGTGCGCGGCTGCATGGTCATCCGCCCCCGCGGCTACGGAATCTGGGAGCGGATGCAGCAGCAGCTCGACCAGATGTTCAAGGACACGGGACACGTGAACGCTTATTTCCCGCTGCTCATCCCGGAGTCCTACCTGCGGCGTGAGGCCGAGCATGTCGAGGGGTTCAGTCCCGAGCTGGCGGTCGTCACCATCGGCGGCGGCAAGCAGCTGGAGGAGCCGCTGGTCATCCGGCCGACCAGCGAGACGGTCATCGGTGAGTCGATGGCCAGATGGATTAAGAGCTACCGTGACCTGCCGCTGCTTATCAATCAGTGGGCCAACGTGGTGCGCTGGGAGCTGCGCCCCCGCTTGTTCCTGCGGACCACCGAGTTCCTCTGGCAGGAAGGCCATACGGCGCACGCCAGCGAGGCGGAGGCCCGCGGCTACGCCCGCCGCATCCTGCGCGACGTCTACGAGGACGTCCTGGTCAACGTCTTGGGCCTGCCGGTTGTCGTGGGCCGCAAGACTGTGCGCGAGCGCTTCGCCGGCGCCACGTCGACGTACACGCTCGAGGCGATGATGGGGGACGGTAAGGCCCTCCAGATGGGCACCAGCCATGAGCTGGGCCAGAACTTCGCGCGCGCGTTCGGGATCGACTACCTCGGTGCCTCCGGTCGGCGCGAGCTGACCTGGACCACCTCATGGGGCATCACGACCCGCCTCATCGGTGGTGTCATCATGGCCCACGGCGACGATCTCGGGCTTCGCATACCGCCCCGCTTGGCTCCGGTGCAGGCCCACGTCATCGTGGTGAAGGAAGGCGATGG
>DASWBC010000140.1:0-2446 GCA_036390815.1 Gemmatimonadaceae bacterium | reverse complement strand
GAACCGACGACACCGCGCCGAGCGGCTCCTTCGCGACCGCGGTCACGGGGCCGAGCTGTCGAATCGGTGGAAGTGATTGCGCGAGGCAGAGCGGGCTCGCGGCCGCGGTGAACGCGATCAACGTGAGGCCGAGCGTAGCTTTCTTCATAGTGGTATGCGTTTGAGTATAGCTATGGAATTCGCTTCGATCAGTTCCGGATGATGATGACTTGCCCGCCACCGGCGCCACCGCCCCCAAATGGCACGAAACCGCCACCACCAGGAAACATCATAGGGCCATTGCCCGCACCTGCGGTCCCCGAGCGAATGGACGCCAGATACCGGGTATCCAGATAGCTCGAGATGAATGTCGGCAGCTTCCTTCTCTGCTCGGGAGTCAGCAGTCGCTTGATGTCGGGCACGACCTTGATCAACATGTCGACCGACGCTTCACGCGCGCGCTGATACCGAGAGTACGCTTCATCCTTGTTGTAGCTGTCCGGCAGCGCCGCCAGGTATTTAGCGACCGGCGACCAGATCGAGTCGAGACTTATCACGTAGCGGCGATTCATCGTCGCGACGCTGTCCGCCTGCGGACCGGTGAGCTCGAGCGTGTCGGCCTGCCGGAGAATCGTCGCGAGCGGATTCGGGATTGCTCCGTTCCCGTACATCACCTTGAGAACGCCCTCCGGCAACTTCGTTCCTCTGAGCGTCCGCCCGCGATCGAGCTGTTGTGTGAGCGCCTGCCGCTCGCGCGTCGGTCCGAGGTCGAAGCGCATCATAGCAGTAACAGTGACAGGCGCTCTCACAGCAGTGAGCGCGGGCAACGTGGAACCGAATCTCTGATTCACGTCGTACTTGTAGCGCTGCGTAAGCGGATCGAACCCGCGGACTGCGAGCAGCGTCGGATCGGGGAACGCGAACTGTCCCCACCCGCGGAGACCGTTGTTGCCATGCAGGAGCAGATCGGCGGCGCCAAGTGGGTTGGAGATCTGGAACGAGAGCGTGGCCCGCTGCGGCATCCGGAACTTGACCGGATTGAAGGAGAGCGACATCGTCGCCTGCGACGTCCACGGACCCTGGCAGCTGTTGCGCCCCGCCAGGTTGCCGAGCTGTCTAAGCAGGCAGTCGCGCGCGCCGCCGCTCGCGGAGCTCAGTAGCGATTGCATCGCAGCGGCAAGCGCCGGATCGGCCGTGGTCGCCGGGTTATAGACGAATGCGCGATCGTTCGAGTATCCATCTCCGTTGATATCGCCCGACACGATCGGCGTATACGGCGAGCCCGACCGGAAGTTGCCGAACCAGTTGATCCGCACCGCGTCGAAGAAATTGTATCCCAGGTTGTACTGGATCTGATGTCGCGAATCGAATGGTGATCTCGCCCACTCGATGTCGAGAGGATTGCCGGCGGTATTGTTGAAGCCGCGAATCCGCTCGCGCAGATTCGAATAGACGTACGACACGCCCCAGCTGTAGTTGCTGTTGAACGTCGCCGGCGATACGCCGAATCTCAGCTGACGGCTATCCGATCGCAGATCCGATCTCAGCTCCGTCACCCGTGAGAAGAGCTGGCTCACTCTCGCGTCACGCGATGCGATCGTGCCCGTAGTCGGGATGATGCTGGTCGTCTGGACGAACACCGGCCGGTGCGACTCGTCGGGAAGCGTGAACTGCACCACCGGCTTGAAATTCAAATCGACGATTCCCGATTGATTCATGTTGCGCGAGTACGTCGCCTCGATGGTCCCGGTGAAGAGATTGTTGAGGAGCGGGCCATTCCAGTTGAGATTCGATCTCAGGCTCCTCGGTGCCGCGTAGTCTTTGGCGAAGAATGTGACGTTGGGTACCGTGCTGGCGAATACGCTGCCGTCGGCGCACTGAGCAGGAACGCTCGACGGATCGGTGGCGTAGGTGCTCCAGTCGGGCGTCGGCGCCGCCGGACCCGCGCAAAGAACCTGCTGGAGCGCGCTCGCCAGTCCGGTGTTGTCTATCGCTCCGCTGATCAGCGTCGTGCTCGGCGTGTTCTGAAAGAGCCCAATTCCTCCGCGCACGACGGCGCGTGGGCCCCTCACTGCTCCAGCAAAGCCAGCGACCTGCGGAGCCGTGCCGTAGCTCCACGAGAATCCGATGCGCGGACTGAAATAGACGTGGTTCGGCGCACGGTCGTTGCGCTCCCCGAAGACCGTCTCGAGATCGGGGTTGAACGTCGGCGTCGCCGAGAATCTGTTGCCGTCGAGCCGCACACCGTATTGAAGCTGGATGTCGTTGTTCTTCTTGTACGAATCACCCAACGACAGTCCGCCTATGAACTGGCTGCCGCTCCTGATACGCGGCGAGAGCGCGCGGCTGAACGACGACGGCTGCTGCGCCTCGAGGTCCGCCAGCGAGTTGAAGGTGAAGGAGCCGAGCGTGTTCGTCTGTTGATTCAGCGTGAACGCATCCCGGCGCATCTCGGTAGTGAACTTGA
>DASWBC010000139.1:0-3425 GCA_036390815.1 Gemmatimonadaceae bacterium | reverse complement strand
CCTTCTCCGACTACGCTCTCGACCGTGATCTTTCCATCCATCGCCATGGCCAGATCCTGGCTGATCGCCAATCCAAGTCCCACACCCTGAACCGGCTGGTTGAGGCGGCGCTCGGCCTGAACGAACGGGTCGAAGATCCTGTCGAGTTTTTCGGGTGAAATTCCCGGGCCGGTATCGGCGACTCGAATCTCGATGCAGTTTCCGGCGAACTCGCTCGAGAGCGTGATCGTGCCGCCGGGCTCGGTGAACTTCACGGCGTTGCCGAGCAGGTTGAGCACGATCTGCTGCAGTTTCTCGGGATCGGCGAGGACCGAGGCCGATTTGCCGGCGCCCTTGTACGAATAGTGGAGACCCTTCGCCAGAACCTGCGGAGCAATCATCGACTCTGTGTCGCGCAGCGCTTCGTCGACCGGGACGGCGGTCATGCGGTATTCCGTCTGGCCCGCATCGACCTTGGCGAAATTCAGAACGTCGTTGATCAGCGTAAGGAGATGCTGCTGGCTGCGCCTGATGCGGGCGATGTCCTGGGCCTGATCGGCGTTGAGAGGACCGCGGATACCCATTGCGAGCAGCTCGGCGTATCCCCCGATCGCGTTGAGCGGCGTTCGGAGCTCATGGCTCATGCTGGCGAGAAACTCCGATTTCGCCTGGCTCGCGGCCCACGCTTGCTGCTCCGCCTGCTTCCGCTCTTCGATGTCGACCGCGATGCCGACCCAGGCGTCGACTTTCCCTGAGTCATCGTGGCCCGGCCGGCCCCTCGCCAGAAACCAGCAATAGCCTTCGTCTTTTCGACGCAAGCGGAACTCGAACTCGTAGTGCCCCTCTTCAACCGCGTTTTGCAGACTGCCGACGACCCGCTCGCGGT
Source organism: Gemmatimonadaceae bacterium (assembly GCA_036390815.1). GTDB lineage: Bacteria > Gemmatimonadota > Gemmatimonadetes > Gemmatimonadales > Gemmatimonadaceae > UBA4720. The sequence continues at coordinate 2,560 of DASWBC010000139.1, read as the reverse complement.
CGTCCGGATGAATTGCCGAGGTCCAACCGTAGCCGAGTGTCTCTCTCTCGGAGAGGCCGGTGTACTCGTACCAGTACGGATTGCTGTAGGTGATGTGTCCGTCCGGCCGGCCGAACCACACAATCTGGGGAGCGAGATCGAGAAGATTCTGAAACCTGGTGCTCGTCGTGTTGGTCCAGCGAGCAAACCGCGTGGCCACGAGGGCGATCGCGAGGAGAGCGACGCTCGAGACGGCGACTATCAGTCCAAGCTCGTACGATCCGAAAACGAAGTAGCCAGTAGGTCTCCAGCCGGCAGGCCCGCCGGTGAATTGGGCGGCGGCCATCCCCGTGTAGTGCATCCCAGCGACCGCCGACCCCATGAGCAGAGATGCTCCGGTCTTCTTGAGCGGCGCTCCTGGTTCGGAGCCAGGCTTGAGCAGATTCCGGGTGAGGGCGAGGGCCGCGAAGGAGACCACGATCGCGACGCCGATCGAGGCCGCGACGATGGCCGGATCGTAGATGACATGGCCAGCCATTCGCATTCCCGCCATGCCCGTGTAGTGCATGCCGGCGATGGCGGCACCCATGAAGACACTGGCGCCAACCAGCAGCCACCCACGGACTGTCGCGCGATTGAAGATGATGAACGCAATCGCGCACCCGGCTATGGCGGCAGCGGCGGAGGCGAAAGTGAAAAAGGCGTCGTACCAAACGGGGACGTTCAGGTGCAGAGCAAGCATGCCGACGAAGTGCATGCTCCAGATGCCGAGCCCCATTGCGAGGGCACCGCCGCAAGTCCAGAGAAGGCGGCGACGTACGGACGTGCGGACGCGCTGCGCGATCTCGACGGCAACGTAGGCGCCAATCGTGGCGACCAGGACTGAGAGAGCGACGAGACCCAGGCTGTACGACTTATCGATCATGGGGGCGAGTCGATTGCTCGAAGGAGTGGCCTGACATCACGCTTCAGGTCCAGCTCTGTTTGTGAAACCGCTGTAACGGCTTGCAAGAGCGGCAAGATGCAAGCCCGGCAGTCCGGTTTTGCTTCGAAGTGGTAAGTGATTGAGTTCGTTGCGTTTAAAAGCGTATATCCTGCGGACTACGGGCGTTTGGGCCGCGTTGGACGAGAGTGCTGACGATGGCCGGAGAGCCAGACGATTGGGGCTTGACGGCCAGCCAGCTCCAATTATATAACCTATCAGTTATGCAACCTTCAGGTTATGGGCGGATGACGCCTCGTCATCTTGATGCGACTTTCGCGGCGCTGGCGGATCCCACGCGCCGGGCGATCCTGGCCAGACTCGCGTCGGGCGAAGCATCGGTGACCGAGCTGGCCAAGCCGTTTTCGATGAGCCAGCCGGCGATCTCGAAGCATCTCAGGGTGCTGGAGCGCGCCGGCCTGATTTCGCGGGGCCGTGATGCGCAGCGGCGCCCGCGGCGTCTCGAGGCCAAGCCGCTCGCGGCAGCAACCGCATGGCTGGAGCGTTACCGCGAGTTCTGGGAAGGCAATTACCAGCGCCTCGACGCGCTGCTCGATGAAATGAAAAAGGGTCAACGTCCAAAGCAAAGGGGAACCAAGCGATGATCACCACCGCGAACAACGAGAAGAAGAAATTGCAGGTCACTACGCCATCGGACCGGGAGATCGCGATGACACGCGTCTTCAATGCTCCGCGCAGCATGGTATTCGAGGCCCTGACCAGACCCGAGCTGATCAAGCGCTGGCTCGGCGTATTCGGCGGCTGGAAGTGGGTTGTGTGCGAGGTGGATCTGAAAGTTGGCGGCGCGTACCGCTACGAATGGCGGGGGCCGAGCGGCGAGAAGCTGGCGATGGGCGGGATCTATCGCGAGATCGTGCGGCCCGAGCGAATCGTGGCCACCGAGAAATTCGACGAGGCCTGGTACCAAGGCGATGCGGTGGACACGACGGTCCTGGAAGAGAAGAACGGCAAGACCACGATCACGACCACGGTGCTCTACGAGTCGAAGGAAGTACGCGACGGTGTCCTCAAATCCCCCATGGAGGGCGGTGTGTCGAAGGGTTACGACAAGCTCGAGGAGCTGCTGGCAGCCAGGATGATGGGGCAAGACAAATGACAAATCCAATGACGACAATCGGCGTGCGTATGGGCAACTTGTGGCGAAGCGCGGGCGCAGTGCTCGCGGGATTTCTTTTCGTCACCGTTATCTCGATGGTCACCGACGAGGTGCTGCACCTGCTCCACGTGTATCCGCCGTGGGGCCAGCCCATGTACAACGGCCTGAGTCTTCTCGCGCTGTCCTATCGGATCGTTTTCACAATTGCCGGAGGGTACATCACAGCGACGTTTGCGCCCGGCAATCCGATGCGTCACGCATTGGCGCTGGGAGTGCTCGGCACGGTAGTGGGGATTAGCAGCGCAATCTTCACGATCCCGATGCACCTGGGGCCGAACTGGTACCCGATCTCGCTCGCGGTGACGGGCTTGCCCTGCTGCTGGCTGGGCGGAGTTCTATATCGTGCAAGGCACGCCGAAGGATGATGAAAGGTCCGAGCTCCTGAAAATCGGTGCGGCCGCGACATCTCATTGACAATCTCG
>DASWBC010000138.1:0-2317 GCA_036390815.1 Gemmatimonadaceae bacterium | reverse complement strand
GACCGTCGATACCTCCGCGAGCAATCCGTAACCAATGGCGCGGAGCCAGCGATCGCTCCGCGCCGGAATTGCGGACGACGTCAATTATTTCACGGTGAACGGTACCGCGTATTCCCTGTCGTCCCACGAAAAACGCAGCACGCCTCCGGACCCCTGCGGGACAACCCCGATCACGAATTGATCGACCGGCGGCGACACTCGCTTCGTAGTAAGCGCGACGCGCGCAAAATCCTTGTCGGCGTGATAGTCGGTGCCCCATTGTCCGGTCTCGCTGTTGAAGATCAGCTGCGCCCCGGTCGGCGTCGGGAGCGTCCACAGCGTGTATTTGCCAGCGGGCACGGCCGTGCTTCCGAATACGAGATCCTTGTCCGTCGAGAAAACCGTCGCCGCGTTGGCGCCGGTGCGCCACACCTGATTCCACGGAACGACGTTGCCGAAGATCACGCGGCCACGCTTGAACGGGCGGCTATAGGCAACCGCCAGGTTCGCTCCACCGATGGTCGCTCTAACCGTATCGGGCGGTGACATCTGACCAGCAGGGCCTTTAGCCTTTTCTGCCGCAGCCCATCCCGACACAACGCGATCGAAGTCCAAGCCGGGAGCAGATTCGGCCACAGTTTTTACGGTCGTGGCAAGCGAGTTTACGCCAAGAATGCGACCGCGTGAATCAACGCGGGCGACTTCGATCCAGCCCGGAAAGAACGTGCTGGTAAAAGCTACGGAGTCTGCTCCCCTCCTGCGAAGAATGATCGCTGAAACTGGCCCGGTTCCGGGGCCCATGAGCGTGTATGAGACGGTGTCACCCTTCAAACCGGAGCTCGAAAGAATCTGCTCGTAGATGCCGTAAGCCGGCGGCTCGCTTGGGAATTGTGCTGTGATACGTCCATGGTACGTCTTGCGGCCGGAAAGGGCGGTGTCGCGGACGCCTGCACGCGAAACCTCCAGCATCGCGACCGAATCCTCGAATGTATCGACTATCTGAATTCGCGCCGGCGCAGATGGATCTGCGTCGGCCCGGCGCGCTGTCAGGCGAAAGTTTTTGAGCTCTCCTCGAGCCCCGAGATCGGAAGCATAGTGATAGATCTGCACGCGTGGGTTTCGCAATACGAGATCTCCTTCCAGCTTGCTAGGAGAACGGACGTAACGCTCTACTGCGACGGTGTCGGTACCAAGCCGCGTGATGATGTATGCAGTGACGGGAGCCTGCGCGGAGAGTGGCGCCGCGGAGAGAAGGATGAATGCTGCTGATGCGATCCTGGTTGACATGAGGGCATCCTGCTGCAAGAGCGTGAGGTATGAATTCCCGAGTCGTAGATAGTGCAGTCCGGTACGCGCGAGTGCAACACTCAGACGGCCGCCCCCACGTCGGTGCTTTCCGTCTCCGCGTAGCTGTCGGAAACGTACGCCGCGGCGTGGTCAAGCGCCGCCGCGAGATCCGCCACGAGATCGTCGGCGTGCTCGATTCCGACCGACAGCCGCAACAGAGAATTCTCGATGCCAGCCGTAGCGCGCGCCGCCTCATCCATTGACGCGTGCGTCATTGTCGCTGGATGGGCGACCAGACTCTCGACACCTCCCAGCGATTCGGCCAACGTGAAGCACTGAAGTGCGTTGACGAACCGCTGCACGCCATCGATTCCGCCGTCTACTTCGAAGCTCACCATGGCGCCGAAGCCGCTCTGCTGAGACGCGGCAACGCTGTGCCCCGGATGAGAGCTGAGCCCCGGATAGTAGACGCGCTTTACCGCGCGGTGACCGCACAGCAGATCGACCACTCGCGCGGCGTTATCGCAGTGCTCGCGCATCCGCGCGTGAAGTGTCCGTACTCCGCGCAGAGTGAGAAAGCTGTCGAAGGGAGCGCCTGTGATTCCCAGGCAGTTTGCCCACCAGGCCAGCTCCTCCACCAGCGCCGCGTCCGATGCTACTACCGCGCCACCGACGACGTCGCTGTGTCCGTTGAGGTACTTGGTGGTCGAGTGGATGACGAGGTCCGCGCCGAAGTCGATCGGGCGCTGCAACACCGGGGACAGGAACGTGTTGTCCACGGCCACAATTGCTCCAGCCTCATGCCCAGCCTCGATGCCCCGGTGATCTCATACTTGCGGCTCACGATTGTTATGGCGGAACGCATCGCATTCTGCGCTCGCTCGCTGCGCGCGGGCATTTTGACGTTGCGTTCGTCGATCTCACCAGTGAAACAGCCGTTGAAACGGTGAAGTCGCGCCGGCCAAAACTTCTGTGGATTGAAACGCCGAGCAATCCGCTGCTCAGGGTGACGAATCTGGCCCGGGTCATCGAGGCGGGGCATGAGGCTGGA
>DASWBC010000137.1:0-2012 GCA_036390815.1 Gemmatimonadaceae bacterium | reverse complement strand
GTTGGCTCTGGACGCGGAGCGCTCCGAGATCGGCGCGGTCGCGACGGAGCGCGCGGCGGATCACCGTCGCTGCGTCGTCGTCGGCCCGGACCCGCCATTGCTGGAGCGAGCGAAGGCACGCTGGATCGCCTGGCCGTCATAGGAAGCCCGAAGCCCCCGGTTCCGCTGTCGTGTGCGCGTGCTTTCTCATGGCCTGGCGCATCAAGACCAGGCCGCAGCGCACGGCGCGGCATCGATAGCTCGTAATGCGCTACTGACAGCACATTATGAGCTATCATGCGCAACGGATAGCGCAATAGTCATGTCGAACGACAGCCAACGTAAGCAGCCGTTTCCCACGCCGATCCCGGTGGCCAGGGCGCTGCGTACGATCGGCGAGAATTTCGCTGTCTGGCGCAAGCTTCGGGGCCTCACCGAGGAACAAGTGGCGGACCGAGCTGGGGTTTCGCGTGGCACGGTGCGACGCCTGGAGAGCGGAACGAGCAGCGTGAGCCTCGAGAACATGCTGCGGATTGCGCGCGCCCTGGGCGTCTTGGACGAAATCACGGGCGCGGTCGATCCCTACTCAACGGACGTCGGCCGCCTCCGGTCCGAGGAGATCCTCCCCCGGCGCGTCAGAACACGCCGGGGTTAAGTCGGCACGATGGCTGAATCAGCGGTCGAGGTTTTCGTTCAGATCGCGGGCGAGGACGTCTTTGCGGGACGGTTGTGGTCCCATCAGCGTCGAGCGGTGGAGTCGGCAACGTTCACGTACAGCGACGAATACCTCGAGCGGGACGGCTATGCGCTCGACCCCTCACTTCCGCTCTCAGCCGGTCAGCACCAGACCCGGGTTGGGCAGGCACTGTTCGGCGCCTTTACAGACTGCTCCCCTGATCGATGGGGCCGCCGGCTGATCAATCGGGCCGAGAAGGCGCGGGCACGAAGGGACGGCGGAGGAGCACACCACTTCGCCGAAATCGACTACCTGCTGGGCGTTCGCGACGACATGCGCCAAGGAGCTCTGCGCTTCCGGCATCCGAACGGAGACGCGTTCCTGGCCAGCGAAGAAGTCGGCATTCCACCGCTCGTGGAGCTCCCCCGGTTGCTGAACGCCTCGGCCAGGCTGGAACGGGACGAAGCCAGCGATGAAGAGCTCAGAATGCTCCTCCGCGGTGGGAGCTCGCTCGGTGGTGCGAGACCAAAGGCCCATGTGATCGATTCGCGCGGCCGCGCCGCGATCGCCAAGTTCCCAAGCGTCTCCGGCGATGATTGGGATGTGACGGCATGGGAAGCCGTCGCAATCGAGCTTGCTCGTGGGGCAGGCATCCGCGTGCCAACGGCCCAGCTTCATCAGATCGACGGGAAGTCCGTGCTTGTTGTTGAGCGCTTCGATCGCGATGCCGCGCGGCGCATCGGCTACGTCAGTGCGATGACCATGCTCGAGGCCAAAGACGGAGACCAGCGAAGCTACCTCGAGATCGCGGAAGCCATCGAAGCGCAGTCACCAAAGGCGCGAGACGATCTTCGTGAACTCTGGCGCCGGATCGCGCTGTCGATCCTGATCTCGAACACCGACGATCACCTACGCAACCACGGATTCCTGCGAACCGTCAGTGCGGGATGGGAATTAGCGCCAGCGTTCGATCTCAACCCCGACCCGCGACCCGGACCGAAGCATCTGAGCACCGCGATCGACGTCGATGACGCCGCTTCAATAGAGAACCTGATGGACGTCGCGGGCTACTTTCGCGTCGATGCGGACGCTGCCCGCGAGATCCTCAGCGCTGTTCTTGAGTCAACCAGGCGGTGGCGACAAGTCGCCGACCGAGTCGGCCTCAAGGCGACGGCGATCACGGACATGGCGCCGGCGTTTGAGCATTCCCAGGCGATCGAGGCGCAGCGCATCGCCAGCGGACCGAAGCGCCCGAGTAATCGAATCGTCGACTGACGCTCAGCAGTGCTGGGGCGCATTCCGGACGCACGTCATCGCGTGCGGGAATAGTGAATCATTCACCAAACCCAGCCCTGGC
>DASWBC010000136.1:0-2315 GCA_036390815.1 Gemmatimonadaceae bacterium | reverse complement strand
GCCCGTCGTGATTGGATTGTTGCGCGCGTCGCGCACCTGCAGTGTCGCGCGCACGGTGTCACCGATGAACAACATCGGCAGGGTCAAGGTGATCGTCGACTTGGTTGAATCGGGACCGTCATTGGGCGCCGTCGAATCCCCGCAGCCGCTGGAGAGTGCGACGAGGACAAGAGACAGGAATGCGGTTCTGCGGAAGGCGGACTTCGGGTGCATTCGACTCCTCAGGAGTGCTGCCAACGATTGTGCGGTGGGTTGCGACGATGGTGGGGCGGTAAATATTGCATGCGGTGCGGGGTTTTGCTCACTTTTCTTGGCTACCCCCCACGCCGCTGGGCCGCGGCTCAGAATGGAAGCGTCGAAGGAGCGCTACGAGCGGGGTACAGTCACTCGCCGAACCGGACCTGCCGCGTATCCAGCTCCTGTCCGGTACGACGCGCCAGCGACTCGTATAGCTCGGGCCGGCGCGCTCGCAGCCATCGCCGACCCGACGACGTCGGCAGAATCGACGCGTCCAGATCCACCACTACCATCGCGTCGGCTGCCGCACGCGTCTCGGCAATGACCTCCCCATAGGGATCGAGCACCATCGCGTTGCCGGTGCGGATCTCATCGTCGTCGGGGCCGATGCCGTTGCTGAAGAGCAGGAACATCCCGTTGTCGTGCGCTCTGCTCGGCAGCCAGCGCATCAGCCAGCCGCGTCCTTTGGGTCCGCAGATCTCTGCTTCACACGCGGCAGGATCTTGTTCGCGACGCGCCCAAATGGTGGGGTCGACTGGCTTCATTCCGTGCGGGCTCACCGAGTTTGTTCCCCCGGTTTGGTGGGGCGCGAGCAGGATTTCGGCGCCAAGCAATGCTGTGGCCCGCCCGTTTTCGATGATGTTGTTGTCGTAGCAGATGAGTACGCCCACTCGGCAACCGTGCGGAGTGTCGAAGACGGTGAACGTGTCACCATCGGACATGAATGGGCCCTCGAAGACATGCAGCTTGCGGTGGAGTGCCCAGCGCCCGTCGGGCATCGCGACGACGTAGGCGTTGTAGAGTTTTCCGTCGTCGCCGCGCTCGATGAGCCCCGCCCCGATCGACATGGAGTGCTCGCGGGACAGACGGAGCAGTTCCTGGGTTGAAGGGCCATCAGGGACTGCCTCGGCGAGCGCCTCGACGCCTTCGCGGGTGAGTTTGCGAACGTGCCAGTATCCCGTGAGACACATCTCCGGGAATGCGATGATCTCGACGCCGGACTCGGCGGCCTCCGTCACGAACTGTCGGACGCGCCCGAGGTTGTAAGTCTTGTCGCCGGGCTGGGGCTGAAACTGTACGGTCGCCACGCGGACGTCGCGCATCTTGATGAAGCTAGCGGGATGTAGCGAAGATCGCCGCGTGAAAACAACTAGCGCGAGGCGGCAAAGATCGACGCGAGCTCGTGGGGCGGCACTACCTCCAGCTGATCGTAGGTGCAGTCGCGCGGGCTCTTGTCGTCCCGCCACCGGCGAAACTGCGCCGTGTGCCGAAAACGGCTGCCCTGCATGTGGTCGTACGCAACTTCGACGACGAGCTCCGCGCGTAGAGGCTCCCACGACAAGTCCTTCCCCGCACTCCAACGACTCTGCATGCCGGGGCGACGCTGTGGCTCGGTCTCGGCGGCGGGCGCCGCTTCTGCCCATTCGCGCCACGGATGATTGTCGAGCGCATTCTTGCGATATGGATCGAGAAACTCCACCAGCTCCTGACGTTTTGCGTCGGTGAAGCTCGCGCAGACTCCGACGTGCTGCAGACTGTCACCATCGTAGAGGCCGAGCAACAGCGAGCCGATGCGGGTTTTCTCCCCGCGCTTGTGCCAGCGAAAGCCGGCGACGACACAGTCGCAATCGCGCTCGTGTTTGACTTTCAGCATGGAACGCTTGTTCGGCTCGTAGGTACCCGCTTCGGCTTTCGCGACGACGCCGTCGAGGCCAGCCCCCTCGAAGCGGCTAAACCAGTCGGCGGCGGTGGTCCTGTCGCGCGTCGCCGGCGTCACGTGAAGAGGCGGTTCCGCGCCCGAGAGCAAAGATTCGAGTCTGGCGCGTCGTTCGCTGAACGGTGCGTTGCAAAGATCTCGATCGTTCACGCAGAGCAGGTCGAAGAACACGATGGACGCCGGTATCTCTCCGGCCAGTTTCTTCACGCGCGACTCCGCGGGGTGGAGTCGGAGCTGGAGCGAGTCGAAGTCGAGCCCCTCCTTTCGCGCGATGACGATCTCGCCATCGAGCACGCAGCGATCGGGGAGCTGCGCCTTGAGCGGAGTGATCAACTCCGGGAAATAGCGGTTGAGCGGCTTC
>DASWBC010000135.1:0-9815 GCA_036390815.1 Gemmatimonadaceae bacterium | reverse complement strand
AGGTAGTGTGGGAGTTCACGGTTCCCGCTGCACATCTTCTATCCACGATTGCTGGAGTGGGCTTGTACGGAGATGTCGTGTACGTCGACGGTGGGGACGAGCAATTGCATGCATTGCGGGCGCGAGATGGAAGCGTGATCTGGAATGCTCCGTTTCCAGCTCAGACAGATGCGGATCTGCTTGTAACCCAACGCCGAATCATTTTCTCAAACGGTCCGGAGCTCATCGTGTTGGACCGCGAAACCGGGCACATGATTGCGATGACTACCCAGCCGAGAACTTATGATGGGCTTTTTTCCTCGGCCGCGACGTTCTCGAACGGGCTCGTGTTCATCACAGTTGCAGACGCCGCGTTTTGCTTTGATGAACCGTAACCTGCGCGCGCAACCCGAATCGTTGCCGACGGCAGCGATCGACACGCCGCTTGACGTCAACTGCTCGATCGTCTAGCCTTACTCACTGAATGGTGGCGATGGAGTTCGCCCTCAAGTACCGCAGAGTATCAGCGGTTGATGACTCCTGCTCGGCGCACGCCGGAGCGGGAGTTTTTGTTTTTGTGCCACCCCGCCTCGTGGGCCGCCAACACGCAAACAGGGGGCTCCGGTGGATTCCAACGTCTGGCTGGTCGCAAGTGTTTGGATGGGCCTCGCCCTCCTGGCGAGCATCATCTCAATCAGAGAGGACCCTAATTCGAGACGACCGAAGAGGACATCGAGACCATGAGCCCACCGGTCTCAAGCCTGAAGGGTCTTCCATGACCCAGTCACGTCGAGCGACCAGTCATCCGGCTGCTCTTCCTCGGTGCTGTGCGGGCGGTACATGATTACTTTCACCCGCTCGAGCGTGATCAGTCCGCCTCCCACCATCTTGTCCAATTCCGGCAATATCGCTTTGATGTTATCCTCGGTTTCGACGCATTCGACGACGATTGGAAGGTCGAGCGACAATTCCAGGAATTTTGCCGTATGAATGCGGCTGCTGGCGCCGAACGACATGATTCCCTTGGTGACGGTCGCCCCCGCGTAATGTCGCTTCCGGAGCAGCTGGACGATCGCCCAATACAAGGGTTCGCCTTCGTACTTGTCTCTCTCCCCGATATGGATCCGCATCAGAACACGTTCGCCCTTGAACCCGTGCATGCCGCCTCCTCTCTCCCGCGATCGCTGCTCATCCGTGCAACCCTCAGGAAGATATCGGTATCGGCGCATGAGTAGTCAACAGGCACGACTCAACAACAACCAGGTCCGCCATGTTTTGTCGGTCATGTCGCAGGTAGACTCCGTGCTGTCGAGTATCGAACGACTCGCGGATTCATCCGATTCACCGTTTGCGCGCGAAGCCAATGATCTCTCGGCGGAAGAGCGGAAGGCCATTCAGGATGTCGTCGCAGCGCTCAGATCCAGAATGACAAGCGTATTGGCCACGCTAGGCATTCCCTCGGCGCGCAAAGACATGTCAGCCCGGTGGAGCATCGAATCCGCGCTGAGGGTCGCCGACGTATCCTTCAGTGACCTCGGGGGCCGACGCCTCCAGGGCTATGGAGATCTCGACCGGGCGACAGCAGACCTCGTGGCGACGCTGTCGGTCGAATTGCGACGCATCACCGAACAAGGAATATTCATGCTCCGGCAACGCCCGTAGATATCAACTTCTAGATGATCCTATTCCTGATTGCAGTGGGCGGAGCAGTGGGGTCGGCGCTGCGCTATCTGATCGGCGGCGCGGTCCAACGCTCGAGTGCCAGCGGTTTTCCGATCGGGACGATGTTCGTCAACGTCGCCGGCTGCTTTCTCATTGGCGTCTTCGTGCGCTACTTACTGAACATGCAGACATCGGCCGAATTGCGAGCGTTCCTGGTCGTTGGATTCTGCGGCGGATTCACCACCTTCTCGACATTCAGCTTCGAAACGGTCGGTTTGATCGAGGGCGGTGAATACGCGCGCGCCGCGACCTACATTCTTGGAAGCGTCGTGCTTTGCCTCGTGGCGACTTTTGCGGGCATGGCCGCCGTGAGCGCGATCGCGGGCGCGAGTAATGCCAGGTGATCCTCCCTGCTGGTCGCACATATTGTACGATGACGAAAACGCCAACGAGCCAGAGCCAATGACGAAATCAGGCAAGACAATCCGCAGCAGCGCCAAGACCGCTCGCGGAAATGGAAGCAAGACTGCGCGGAGCAACGGAACCATCCCGGCGGATCTCGAGAGCTTTCTTTCCGACAACGACGCTCGAATACACAACGAGCTGTTCGAGTTTCTCCGGATCCCTAGCGTGAGCGCGAAGTCGGATCACAATGCCGACACGAGACGCGCCGCGGAATGGGTAAAGGCATCGCTCGACAAGATCGGAGTGCCGGCAAACATCTATCCGACCGCCGGCCATCCGGTCGTCGTCGGCGAATGGAGAAACGCGCCGCGGGGAGCACCGACCGTTCTCATCTATGGCCACTACGATGTTCAGCCACCCGAGCCGCTCGACCTGTGGACGTCGCCGCCTTTCGAGCCGACGGTACGCGACAAAAGGATCTTCGCGCGCGGATCTGTCGACGACAAAGGTCAGATCTTCCTCCACATTAAAGCGCTCGAGGCGCATCTCGCCACGCGCGGGACGCTCCCCGTCAATGTCGTGGTGATCGTCGAAGGCGAAGAGGAGATCGGCAGCGACAACCTGGCGGCATTCGTCGAACAGCAGAAGAAGCTGCTCAAGGCCGACGCGGTCGTGATCTCCGACTCGGCGATGTTCGCCCCGGGACTGCCGTCGATTCTCTCGTCACTCCGCGGACTCGCGTACTTCGAGATCAACGTGCAGGGGCCGCAGAGCGATCTCCACTCCGGCATCTACGGTGGCGCCATTGTCAATCCTGCGATGGCTTTGGCCCGCATCCTGGCGACGTTCCACGACAAGGACGGCCGCGTCGCGATCCCCGGCTTCTACAAGAAAGTGCGAGCGTGGGATCCCAAGGTGCGAAAGCAAATGCGCTCGCTGCCGTTCAGCGACAAGACTCTCATGAAGGAGACCGGCGTCAGCGCGCTGGGCGGCGAGAAAGGCTACACGACGCTCGAGAAGCTCTGGATCCGTCCGACATGCGAGGTGAACGGCCAATTGAGCGGGTACACCGGCGAAGGCGCGAAGACCGTCCTGCCCGCGAAGGCGATGGCCAAAGTGAGCTGTCGTCTGGTTCCCGATCAGGATCCGGCCGAGATCGAGAAGCTGATGAAGGCGCACGTGGCGAAGGTCGCACCGAAAGGTGTGAAGGCCACCGTCCAGGCTCTGCACGGCGGACGCCCGTGGCGGGCCGAGCTGAATGGGCCGATCTATGACGCGGCGCGGAGCGCGTTGCGCGCCGCGTTCGGGAAAGAGCCGGTGATCACAGGCGAAGGCGGCTCCATCCCCGTCGTCGGAGATTTCGAGCGGATACTCGGCGCGCCGGTGCTGCTGGTTGGATTCGGACTACCGGGCGAGAATGCGCACGCGCCCGACGAGTGGATGGGCGAGGAGAATTTCCGTAAGGGAATGCTGGCGATGGCGACGCTGTGGGACGAATACGGAGCAAAACGCTAGTCGCGCGCGGGGCAGGCGCCCTCGTCGCCATCCTTCTGGTTTCTCCAATATGGGTGCGTAGCGGAGCGCAATCGACAGCAGCACCCGCGTGCCCAGCTACGAGCGTCGGCAAGGTCGCGCTCATTCTGCCCGGCGGCGGCGTCAAGGGAATGGCGCACGTTGGCGTGATCAAGATGCTGGATTCGCTCGGGATTGTCCCTGACATGATTGTCGGCACCAGCATGGGCGCCATTGTCGGCGGGATGTACGCGAGCGGGTATTCGGGCGCCGAGATAGAGAGGCTGACCAGGAAGTTCAATATCGGCGCGTATATCGGGCGATACGCGCCGCGCGCGCCGCGAGCGTTCGCGATTTCGGGTGCTTCGGGCGCATCGCTGCTTGGCGGCCAGCTTCCCGGCGAGCCGACGCCGATCATGCTGCTCCGACAGGAAGAGGGCACCTTCGCCGTGGCAACCAGTCTTGCCGACGAGGGCGCGATCAATCTTTTGCTGAGTGCCTTACTGGTGAAAGGCAATCTCCTCGCGCGCGGCAGCTTCGATTCGCTTCCGATACCCTTCCGCGCCGTCGCGACTGACCTTCACACCGGCGTGCGGGTGACGCTCGACCACGGCGATCTCGCGCAGACGATCCGCGCGAGCGTCGCAATCCCATTCGTCTTCGAGCCGGTCACGATCGATGGCCGGCAGCTGGTGGATGGCGGACTGAGCGAGAACACGCCCGTTCGCCTGGCGCGCGAGCTTGGTGCGACGCGCGTCATCCTGTCACGTCTCGATGGCAGTGGGACGGGCGACAGCACCTCGAGGGGCGCGACCGCGGGCGGAACAGTCGACATGCTGATAGATCGGATCTTTCTCGATGCCCATCCTCCACTCGGACCGAACGACGTCGAGGTGAGCACGAATGTCTCGGACATAACGAATCTCGATTTCTCCGCGGGAGTTGTCGCACGGTTGATCGCGCGTGGGGCTGCGGCCGCCAGATCGATTCCGTTATCCGCGTGCCTGCCGAGGAGAGCACGCGTCGACCAGCTGCTTCCTCCGGTGTCGTCTGCGATCGTCACGAAGAACGCTGCACCGGGAGCCTTGGAGCTTCTTCGGAGCGCCGTCAGGCCAACCGAATCGCGAATGCCGGCGTGGCTTCGGAATTCCGCGAGCCCGACGCGTGACAGCACTCTTCTCGTGCTGGACACCGTTCAGGCACGCCTGGCGCGCGCGGGCAGGTCCGGCATCCTGCGAGCGCTCTGGCTCTCGCCGCAGCCAGCCACCGGGGACTCGGTGGAGTTTGATCCGATCATACGATGGGCGGATCAGCGCACGGTCGGGGTGGGTGGAGCTTTCGACAACGATCTCGGTGCGCAAGCGTGGGTCGCGGTCACCAATCGTCACGCGATTCTCAGTGAGGGATTTCCGCCGCTGGAGAGCGGCGGCCGACTCACTGTGGGGTCGCGACGTCAGGAAGGGTTCATATCTCTTCGCCGATCGGAGACCGGCGTGAGCTATTCCGTCAGTCCCTTCGTTCTGCTCATGGCGGGTCGTGAGAACGAGCCTTTCTTCGTCGAGGGTCCGGGCGCTCAATCGACCAAAGTGGATCTGCCGACCGTGACGGAGCAGCTGCTGCAACTGGGCGTGGAAATACCAATCAGTCCAATGTTGACGGTGCAGACGGGAGCGTTGCTTCGGCGGTGGCACGGCGGACTCATCGATTCAGCGCGCACGAGGACACCGATCGGCTTCGCCTTGCGCGTCGATCAAGGCGAAGAAACGAGGCGGCAGTTCGGCCGGTTGGATCTGGAATGGAATCAGCGCTACCAACGGGCGAGCGGGCGCTTCTCTCTGCTTACGAACACTTCACTCGCACGATTCACCAGCACGATTCGCGCGGGCGCAATGAGCGCTGAATCGCCGTACAGCGCCTGGTTTCTGTTGGGAGGGACCGACGGATTCCCCGGCCTGAATGTCAGGGAATCGATCGGGACATGGACTGCGTCTTACATACTCGATGCCGCGCGCCCTCTGTTCGGGCCGGTGAACACTCAGATTACGGCGATGACCGGAACGGTGAGTCGCAGCTCGGGCTGCGCGTTCGGGTGCCAGTGGTTGTTCGGAACGCGCATCGGCATCGGCGCGGACTCGCCGATTGGACCTCTCCGTCTGCAATACGGTCTCGCAACCAACGGACGCCGGCAATGGTTCGCGCGCATTGGTCGCTGGATCTGATCAAGAGCCTTCGGCTGAACGCGTTCGGGATTCTCTGGCGAGCCGCCGTGCTGTATCTGGGTTGGGCTGCGGTTTGGCATACCAGCGTCAGTTCCCTTGGGTCTCACCCGAAGCCAGCGGGTGATTACGAAGCGGCCATGCGATCAGCACAGGCTTTTCAGCGCGCCGATTCGGCCGTCGCGACTGGTGGCGAGTCGATCGTTCTCCTCCATGGTCATCGCACACCGCGCGCGTTCGTGCTGTTCCACGGGCTGACAAACTCGCCCCGCCAATTTCGCAAGCTCGCCGTCATGCTCTACGATAGCGGTGACAATGTTTTTGTCCCGCGGCTTCCCGAGCACGGGCTCCGGGGGGCGACTTCCAGCGACCTCGCGCGGCTGACAGCGGAATCACTGCGGGATGTCGCGGACGCCTCGATCGATCTTGCGAGCGGCCTCGGCGATACCGTCGTCGTGCTCGGAGTAAGCCTTGGCGGAAACGTGGCGGCCTGGACCGCGCAATTCCGGCCAGTGAGTCGAGTGGTGATCGTCGCTCCCGCCCTCGGTCTTTCGCACATCTCGACCGCTCTCGAGACGCCGATAATGAATCTCACTTTGCGCGTGCCCAACTACTCGAAGAAGGAGGGTCCCGATACGCTGCGACCCGATCGCGAGCTTGGTTGGAGCTCACGCGGGGTTGGGCAGATGCTCCGGCTGGGTACGGCCATTCGCCGCGCCGCCGACAAACACGCGCCGGGCGCGCGAGACATTCGCGTGCTCGTAAACGCGCACGATCGGACCGTGAATCGCGAGGCGATCGACGAGCTGGTCGAACACTGGTCCTCCGCAGGCGGACACGTGTCGATGTTCGAGCTCGCGGATTCGCTTCGACTGCCGCACGACATCGTCGATCCGGACGAGCTCACGGGGAACACGAGAGTGACCTACCCGATCATTCTCTCCCTTCTCTACGGTTCGACGACGGCAGCGAACCTCGGCGTGCGCGTCATACGGCCTTAATGGAACCTTACAAACCGTTCCAACTCGCGAAGCGCGGCGGCTTCGGAAATGGCGGACCTGCCTCGATCACGATGTCGGTGTGGGCATCGAGCCTGATCGCCGCGGGATTGCCCTTGTACGTCTTCCCGTTCACCCATACTCTCAGTGCACTGCCTTTCGCCGCATGCGCCGATGCCGCCTCGGTCCTTGACAGAGGTTGTCCCCAAATCTGGAAGAAGTCGCCGAGCGTGAACGATCGGTCGCGCGGTGCCTCGATGTGGATGATCCCGTCTGGCGTATGTGTATGCAGCCAATAGAGACAACCAGAGGCCGGCCGCTGGCCTATGTTGGCTTGCATCGGGACCTCCTTCCCGTGATCGAAGATCACCAGATGCTGATGAATGTGCAGACGCTGACCTTCCATGCGGTCGCAGGAGATGCCCGCGATCACCGGTGGCACTTCCGAAAGGAACTGGCCACGGGCAGGCGAGGAGCCGGCCGCCAGGAGCGTGATGGTGAGTATCGTTCGGGTTCGCATGATGTGGGCTCTTCGTGGATGCGGGTTGAATCAAATCGTGGGACCACTAGAGATCGAGTAGCAGCTCCGTGGTCTTCGCGAGCTCGGAGGGTGTTACCTCCTCCAGGCATTCCGCGGAATCGTTGCGTGGATTGTTCACCAGCGTCGAGATCGGAAAATACTCTAGCTCGTCATTCTTGTGGTACGCCGATTTGCTGAGGACCTCGAGCTGCCCCTTCGTCCGCTTAGGGTCGAGCCATTCCTCGTAGGATTCCGGCGCGAGCAGCACCGCCATCCGGTCGTGAAACTGCCTGTACCAGTCGTCCGCATCCTTGACGATGACCGTGCTCGACCACAGCTCTTCGCCGCCCGTTCTGTCCTGCCAGCGGCTCCACAGCCCCGCCATCGCAAATGGAATCCTGTCTCGATGTCTGATGAGGTAGGGCTGCTTCACTTTCTTCTCGCCCACCCATTCCACAATCCCGTCGACGACTACGAGACAACGCTGGCTGCGCCATGATTGCTGAAAGGTCGGGGCTGTCGCGACCGTCTCGATTCTGGCGTTGAACGTCGAATACTGGGAATCGAACTCGACGACGTTATCCCGGGTCTCGAGCTTCGATGGGATGAGATTCCAGTGCATCGTCCTGAGGACCCGTTCCTTGAGGAACGGGTCGTAATACACTGCCGGAATGTCCTCGTGCGGGTTCAGATTGTAACGAGGTTTCCAGTCGCTCGGGACGAATTTCTTCGTGTAGCCGTAAAGCTTCTCGGTAATCCCGTCGGGATTGATGACAGTAGCGCGTCCGCACATGAGCGAACGCTAGGCACCAGGACGAAAAATCGCCAGAGTCCTGCGATTCCACGTGCATCTGCGCTATCGTGCATCTTGACGTGTTCTCCGTGAGCGGCGACGATACGCGTCTCAGACCTGGAGAGGGAGGTTGTCGGCCATGATGGGCACCGCGCAAATCCGGACAGACCGCACATGAATACTTCCCTCGCTCAAGCGCCCAGCGGCCCGACAATGCCGCACCGGGGAACCCAGCCGCGGATGAACGGCCACCTGTTCCTATGGGCGATCACTTCAGCGCTCGCCGGATTTCTTTTTGGCTTCGATACTGTGGTCATCTCTGGCGCCGAACAGACGATTCAGGGGCTCTGGGGCCTGAGCGCCGGGGTGCACGGGATCGCGATGGCCGCGGCGCTTTACGGCACAGTGGTGGGGTCATTGACTGGTGGGTGGCCGGCGGATCGGTTCGGCCGCAAGCCCACACTGTTGTGGATCGGTGTGCTCTACATCGGCTCCGCGTTGGGCTCCGCTTTGGCATGGAATGTCGATGCATTCATCGCCGCGCGCTTCATCGGCGGCATTGGGATCGGCGTCTCCACCGTGGTCGCTCCGCTCTACATCGCGGAGATCGCACCCCCGGCGCACCGCGGGCGACTCGCGGGAATGTTCCAGTTCAACATCGTATTCGGCATCGTCATCGCGTTTCTCTCGAACGCGCTGCTAGCCGGCATCGGCGCCAACGCATGGCGCTGGATGCTCGGCGTCGCGGCGTTCCCGTCGATCGTTTATACATTGATGTGTTTCGCCATTCCGGAGAGTCCGCGATGGCTGCTAACCCGAAAAGGCGACCGCGAAGGCGGACTGCGAGTGCTCCGCCTCATCGAGCCCGCCGCATCGTCAGCGGACATAGAGGCGGAAGCGGATGATATTGTCGCCGCCTCCACGCGACAGACGAGCGCGAGAGGGTTCTGGTCGATGCGCCTGCGCGTGCCTATCATGCTCGCCTTCCTCGTCGCGTTCTTCAACCAACTCTCCGGCATCAACGCGATTCTCTACTTCGCGCCGCGGATTTTCGAGATGACAGGGCTCGGCGCCAAGGCCGCGCTGCTCCAGTCCGTGGGCATCGGCATCACGAATCTCGCGTTTACGTTCGTCGGCCTTTGGCTGATCGACCGCCTTGGCCGCCGCACGCTGCTCACGATCGGCTCCTTCGGCTACATCGCATCCCTCGGCCTCTGTGCGTGGGCGTTTTTTACCCGGCACTACTCAATCGTGCCCGCGTCCATTTTCGCCTTCATCGCTGCGCACGCAGTCGGCCAGGGCACGGTCATCTGGGTTCTGATCTCGGAGATTTTTCCCAATCAATATCGCGCGACCGGCCAGTCGCTGGGCAGCGCCACACATTGGATCTTCGCCGCGCTGCTCACCTCGTTTTTCCCCGCCATGGTGACTGCATTCGCGCCCGGCTACATCTTCCTCTTCTTCTGCGGGATGATGGTGCTCCAACTCATCTGGGTGAGAACGATGGTGCCGGAGACCAAGGGCGTGGCGCTCGAGGAGATCCAGCGACAGCTCGGCGTCGAGATATGAGCGCGCGTCCCGTAATTGCGGGAATAGGTGAAGTGTTGTGGGACGTCTATCCCGACGCCGCTCATTTCGGCGGCGCGCCCGCCAATTTCGCCTGCCACGCGGCGAGCCTTGGTGCCGAAGCCTGGATGGTGAGCGCGGTCGGTGCGGATGAATTGGGAGAT
>DASWBC010000134.1:0-1518 GCA_036390815.1 Gemmatimonadaceae bacterium | reverse complement strand
CGTATGGAGCTTGTCTACTGACGTCGGAGAACGATTTGGCGCCACGAGTCCTCTACTGCACCGATACCTACCCGCCGCAGGTCAACGGCGTGTCGGTGGTTACCGCTCGCACCGGGGCAGGATTGCGAGCGCGTGGGTGGCAAGTGGGCGTGATCGCGCCTCGTTATCCCAGTCGGCCGCGCCGGGGAGTGAGGCAGTTCGTCGATGAATTCGAATCCGCGGACCTGCACGTGGAGCTAGCCAGCACGGCGTTTCCGCCGTACCCGGACATTCGCCTGGCGGCGCCGGCGTATTGGAGCATTGCTCAAACGATACGAGAATTTCAGCCGGACATCGTACACTGCGCGACGGAGTTCATGATCGGACGCCTCGGGCAAGTCGCAGCGCAGCGCGCCGGAATTGCGCTCGTCACATCGTACCACACGGACTTCAGTCGCTATGCCGAAGCGTACGGCGCTCCGAAGCTCCGGACCGTCGTCTCCAATTACATCGCCCGCTTTCACGGGCGCGCGCTCCGCACGTACACGCCATCGCGGATGGCGCGCGCTGATCTAGTCGCGCTCGGAGTTCGCGACGTCGAAGTATGGGGGCGGACAATCGACGCCCGGACCTTCGCGCCTGAGCGACGGGACCTCATGTTCCGTCGCCTGAATGGATGGGACCGCAAGTTCGTTGTGCTGCACGTTGGGCGACTCGCGGCGGAGAAGAGCGTGCACACGATACTGGAAGGATTCCGCATCGCGCGTGGACTGCTTCCCGCCGGCAGTATGCATCTCGTCGTCGCAGGTGGAGGACCGGACGAGCCCGCGTTGCGACGTGCCGCGTCGCCTGACGTTACGTTCCTCGGTGTGCTGGACCACAAATACGCGCTGCCACAGCTGTACGCGAGTGCGGACGCCTTTGCCTTCGCGTCGCTCACCGAGACTCTCGGCCTGGTCGTGCTCGAAGCTATGGCGAGCGGGTTACCGGTAATCGCCACGCCGGCTGGTGGCGTGGCCGATCACCTGCGCGATGGTGAGAATGGGCTCGCGTTTCCAGCAGGCAACCCCACCGAGATGGCACACGCAGTAGTGCGCCTCGTCATGGATCCAGCGCTGCGCGACCGGCTCGCGCTCGGCGCGCGTCGCACCGCCGAGTCACTCGACTGGGAGGGGGAGCTCGATCGGCTGGACGCGAGTTACCGCGAGGTTAATGCTGCACACGCGGGATTGGTGCTCGGAGGCCGACATCTTCAGTATTCTCGAGGCTTCCCCCGCGCGATGCGGCCAGACTCAACGATTTAGCCAGTAGGACACCTTGAGTAGGATCGTATTGGCCGGGTGGAGTCGGAACAGATCGCGCACGTCGCCGTTGAAATCCTTCGTTCCCTCGAGAGGGTTGTACCCCTGTCTCCCCTCGTTCCACACGAGAAAGAGCGTCGAGCCCGGTTTGTACTCCCAGCGGAACACCATGTTCGACTGGAACGCCTTGAAGTTGAATCCGCCGGGATTGCCGGTGACCGAAGGATTGATGAACGGA
>DASWBC010000133.1:0-11666 GCA_036390815.1 Gemmatimonadaceae bacterium | reverse complement strand
AAGATGAATGAGCCGATCGGCCGGTTCGGATCCTGCAGTCCAGCGCGCGAGCGCCGAACTGCATTGGCTACAGCGCCGACCGCTTCGTCCTGACCGATGACCCGCCTCGCCAGCTCGTGCTCGAGCTTCGTCAGCCGCTCGCGCTCGCCTTCCATCATCCTCGTCACGGGGATTCCCGTCCAGCGGGAGACGATCTCCGCGATATCCTCGGCGGTGACTTCCTCCTTGAGAAAACGCGCGCCCCCAGCCTGCTTGCTCGCGAGCTTCTGCTCGGCTTCCTTCATCTGCCGTTCGAGGGCAGGTATCTGCCCGTAAGTAATCTCGGCCGCTTTCTGGAGATCGCCGGCCCTGGTCGCCCGCTCCGCTTCGATGCGCGCCTGCTCGAGCTGCTGGCCGAATTTGCCGACGGCGCCGAGTGTGTCCTTTTCCTGCTGCCATTGGGCCTTCATTGCGGCGGATTTCTCGCGCAGCTCGGCCAGCTCCCGCTCGAGCGCCTTGAGCCGATCGCGCGAATCCTTGTCCTTTTCCTTCTGCAGGGCCTGTCGCTCGATCTCGAGCTGCGTGATGCGCCGCTCGACCTCGTCGATCTCCTGGGGCATCGAGTCGATCTCGATGCGCATGCGCGAGGCGGCTTCGTCGATGAGGTCGATCGCCTTGTCAGGAAGAAAGCGATCGCCGATGTAACGATTGGAGAGCGTAGCGGCGGCGACGATGGCGGCGTCGGTAATGCGAACGGCGTGATGCGACTCGTACCTCTCCTTCAGCCCGCGCAGAATCGCGATCGTGCTTTCGACCGACGGCTCACCGACGTAAACTGGCTGAAAGCGGCGCTCGAGGGCTGCGTCTTTCTCGATGTGCTTCCGATATTCGTCGAGAGTGGTAGCTCCCACGACGCGAAGCTCGCCGCGCGCGAGCATGGGCTTGAGCATGTTCCCCGCGTCCATCGACCCCTCGGCTTTCCCTGCGCCGACAAGATTGTGCATTTCATCGATGAACATGATGAACTGCCCTTCCCCCTCCGTGACCTCCTTCAGCACCGCCTTGAGCCGCTCTTCGAACTCGCCGCGAAATTTTGCGCCGGCGACGAGCGCGGCGAGATCGAGGGAGAGAAATCTCTTGTTCTTCAGGCCTTCGGGGACATCGCCGTTGACGATGCGCTGGGCAAGGCCTTCGGCGATGGCGGTCTTGCCCACGCCCGGCTCGCCGATGAGAACAGGATTGTTCTTGGTGCGCCGCGAGAGCACCTGAATGACGCGGCGGATTTCTTCGTCGCGTCCGATTACCGGATCGAGCTTCCCTTTACGTGCCGCATCGGTCAGGTCTCGCGTGTAGCGCTGTAGCGCCTGGTACTGGTTCTCCGGGGTCTGGTCGGTGACGCGGTGCGAGCCACGGACGTTCTGGAGCGCCTCAATCAAGGCGTCGTGTGTCGCGCCAACACCGTTGAGGAGGTTCCTGCTCTCGGCGCCCTTCACGTCGGAGAGAGCGAGGAGGAAGTGCTCGGTCGAAACGAACTCATCACCCAACTTCTTCGCGTCCGCTTCCGCCTTGTCGAACACCTGGTTGATCTCTCGCGAGAGAGTCGGCTGCGCGTTCGACTGCTTCGGGTAGCGCGCCATGTCGCGCCCTACGGCTTCGCGCAGCTGCGTGACGCTTACACCCAGCTTTTGCAGGATTGGAACGACGATGCCCTCGTCCTGGGAGAGGAGCGCCAGCAGGAGGTGCAGGTCGTAGACGAGGGGGTTGCCCGCACGGCGCGCGAGGTCAACCGCTTCGTTGAGGGCTTCGGTCGCTTTGACCGTTAGGCGATCTGGATTAATCATTGTCTGGCCTGGTGGGAGAACGCCGCGAGTCCGCTAAAGCCGTGCAACGCTGGTGCCTGCATAATCGGCCAACTTGGCACACTTCGGCCACAAAAAGAAAAAAGACGCGCCCTGTTTCTGCCAGGGCGCGTCTCAAAAAAGTCCTGTTTCTACTTTCTGACGATCATTTTCTTGACGAGGACCTTGCCATCGACTTCCAGTCGATAGAGGTAGATCCCCGATGCCACATCTTCGCCTGTCTGTGAGTACTTACCATCCCAATACACGATGTACTCGCCGCAGGTCAACAGCAGACTTTCCAGCGGCTCGCCGCCGGCGACATTCCCCACACCGCCCTGCAGAACCGGCACAGCTACCTGCTGCGCCAAAAGGTTGTAGATCCGCAGACTAACGCGGTGTTGACGTCCGGAGTCGGTGCATCCCTGTGCATCACCTACCACGAACCGAATCCGTGTGTCCTGATTGACTGGGTTCGGAAAATTCTGTCCCAGCTGCAACCCGGCGCCTTGTCCTCCGCCGGTCTGGGGTGAAGCTCCCTGAGCCGCCGAACGACTTGGCATGACCACGCCGAGCACGAGCACTACGAACAGCGCCCGCCACAGGTGCTTCATGTTGTCTCCAAATGCTGACGAAAGAGGGTCTCTAGACGGCAACTCCTACAAAGGTGGACATTTGTTCTCCTGCCGCGAACTTACGAATGTGCTCTGGAAGTGTCAAGCAAAATTCCACCTGTTTGCCGCAGAATCCGGCCTTCCCCCCGTCTTTCCGTAATGCCATTTCGATCACAGAATTCCAGAAAGGGGATGAGGTACTTTCTCGAAAAACCGAGCACATCTCTAAGCTGCGCAGGTACATACACCTGCCCGGGAACCAGGTTCGTTTTGAGCCGCGCGATCATCGCCTCGAGCGTGCTCCGGTCATAGTAGCGATCCGCCTCCACCTGGACGACTCGCCCCTGCCGCTCCAGAAATCGAAGCAGCGTGGGAACCGAGCTACCGTGGCGCAAGACCAGCTCTCCCACGCTCGGCGGCTCCTGTGCCCCAGCGCAAATATCATGCACCAGGTGGTTGCTGGCTTCTATGTCTCGCTCGCTTGGGGAAGGCACCCAACCCGTTTTGCGCATCAGCGGTCCGTCGGACTCTATCTCCCCGGCTCGCTCCATCTCGCGAATCGAGATGTCGGCCAATTCCTCATCGACGCGGAGTCCTTCCCTGAGGGTCCGCGCGGGGACGCCCATCGACAGTGGAGCAGCTATCTCGTACTCCGCGATTATTCGCCTTACACTTCCCATAACTCTTTCGACAGCGAACGGCGCAAAAAGGTTGTTCGTTCCGCTCCTCGCGCCACTCTGCCGAATGAGGTTGTCCGCCTCAGCAGTGGCGCAACCGGCCCGGACAGGAATGTCGTGGGCGGGAACGCCGCGGGCTGACTCGGCCTTCAGCGTGTACTCCAGGCGCGCCCCGCTGTCCACGGATAGCTTCTCCAACTCCTCGGATGACGGGCGCGGCAACGGGCGGCGCCGTCCATACGGGTCAATAACGACGCCGCCTCCAATTGTTCGAACGGGCGCAGGAAGTCGGAGGACAAATCTGTCGCCGCCTCGAAGGGCGAGCGGAGCATCGGTCGTGACGCGCATCAGGGCCGCCGCACCGGAGCCAGGTTCCGCTGCGGCGGAGACTAGCCGCGCTCCAACTTCGGACGCGCCGGCATGAAGCCGCAGTCGAGTCCGCGGGGTGAGAGCTGCTCCCATGTCGGCCTCGAGGGTGACCACCGCCTCAAAGAGTGAGGTCGGCTGCCAGTGTTGGTCGCGGACGAGGACGGAGCCGCGCGAGACATCGCTGACGTCGAGTCCGGCCAGCGCGATGGCGGCGCGACCTCCCGCCCGGGCGGCGGCCGCGGACTTTCCGTGCTGTTCGATTCTTCTCACTCTCGCCGTCTTGCCGGACGGAAGAACAATTGCGCTCGCATCAACGGGTAGCTCGCCGCTCCACACGGTCCCCGTCACGACGGTGCCCGTTCCTTTTATGGTGAATGCTCGATCGACCGGCATCCGGAATAAGTCATCGCTGCTGTGCGGTTTCGCGCTTGCCAATCGTTCACTCAGGACACCGCGCAACTCATCAAGGCCGACAAGGTTGCGGCTCGAGCAGCTTACGATACGTGGAGTCGGTAGGGGAGATTCGTCGAACAGCGCAAGAACATCGCTTCGCACGAGTCCGAGCCACTCGTCGTCAACCAGATCGCATTTCGTGAGTGCTACGATGATCTGGGGAATTCTCAGCAGCGCGAGAATCAGCAAATGCTCGCGCGTCTGCGGCATCACTCCCTCGTCCGCCGCTACGACGAGCAGGCCGAGGTCGATCCCGCTGGCGCCCACCAGCATGCTGCGCACGAAGTCTTCATGGCCTGGAACGTCGATCACCCCAACGGTGCCGACGCCCTCTAGCGAAAGGGGCGCGAATCCAAGATCGATCGTGATGCCTCGACGCTTTTCCTCAGGCAGACGATCAGCATCGACACCAGTCAGAGCCTTTACGAGCGCGGTCTTGCCATGATCGATGTGGCCCGCAGTCCCGATGATCACGCTGCGCTCCAGCGCTCGTGCTCCCAGACGGCGAACGCCCGGAGCGGACGATCATCGGCGAGGTGCGCGCCGAGGAATTCGCGCAGAAGTCGTTGATGCGAGCGGGCTTCCGCGTCGATGAGGTGAACGGAGTCGTCACCCTCGAGCCAGTGGCGAATAGCCGCGCGCGCGGCCGACGGGATTCTCCGCCCGCCTGGGGCGAGCTTGCTGCACGCCGGGCAGACGATTCCTCCCGACGAATGCGAGAAGGTCGTGTCGTCGGCATCGCGGAGCGGAGTGTGACAGAGCGCGCAACTGGAGAGCTCCGGCGTGAATCCAAGAACGGAGACGACCCGCCAGCAGCCGGCGAGGCCATCCTCGATCGTGCGCTCCGGGGCCGAGCGAGCGATCCGGTCGAGCACGTCGGCTATGGTATCGTACAGCTGGGGATTGTCGGCCTCTCCCGCGAAGCGGAGCGCAAGCTCGGCGATCGTGGACGCGGCCGTGAAGCGCCCGATGTCTTCTGCCAGCTCACCGCGCGTCCGCGAAATCTCGAAGCTGGCGAGGTTGTGAAGCTCCCGATTCGGTTTGACATAGAGCTGGGCCGACCCTTCGGCGAAGAGATCGAGCGCGGTGCCGTATCGGCCGCGTGATTTCCGCGCCCCCCTCGCCAGGGCGGATTGCACGCCCGCCTCCCTCGTCAGCAGGCGGATGATCCGCGAGCTCTCGAGGTAGTCGAAGGCGTGGAGGACGATCGCGTCGGTGGCGAGGAGCGGCATCCAAAGAATGTAACACGCCGAATCACCGCCTCACGGGATGATGGTAAGGCGGTTCCATCCGAACGTCCCAGGTAGTGCCGGGTTGGATTGGCTAGGAGCCGACAGCGCGCTAAAAGAGCGTCGAGGCCCGCCCGCCGATGAGAATGGTGCGTCGCGGCGAGGCGAAGTTCAGAACGTCCTCGTAACGCTTGTCGAAGACGTTATCCACCCGGGCGTTGAGCGTGAGCCCGCCGCGCTTGAGACCCGTCAGCGGATAATCGGCCGACAGATCCACCTTGGTGTACGCCGGGAGCGTCACTCGCGGCGATGGAAATTGTGAGAAGTCGGTGTCCGGTCGCTTTCCGACGTAGCTCACAGCGGAACCCAGACTCACGCCCCAGGGACGCGAATAGGACACGACGAGACTTCCGGAATGCGTCGGCCGGCGAATCAGCTCGTCGCCCGCCCGATCGGTTCCCTGAAAGGCGGGATCGACCTCTGTGACGCGCGGGTTGACGATCGTATAGCTCGCCGTTCCCCGCCAGTTTGTAACGGGAGTGAGCTGCAGCTCGGCCTCGTAGCCGTTGGAGGTCGCGCCCGTGAGGTTCGCGAAGCTGCCCAGGAAATCCGGTGCCCCGCCGTTTACGAATTGGATCAGATCGGAGAACCGCTGATTGAAGTAGCTCGTGCTGAGCCGAAAAAGATCCGGGCGGAAATTCGTCATCAGTCCAATCTCGGCTGACCTGCTCTTCTCGGGGCGCAGATCGGGGCTCCCTACCGTAAAGAGAGTCGGGCGGAGCTGGTTGAACGCGGGTGCGTTGAACGCGGTGCTGAGCGACGCGCGAATTTTCAGCACGGGAAGGACGGCCGCGTTCACGCCGAGCCGGTAGGTGGCGAACCGACGGTAGTCGGAGTTGTCGTCGACTCTGCCAGCAACGGTGTAGGAAAAGCGGTCAGTCAGGTTTCCGAGCAGCTCGGAGTAATACGCGATGTTATGACGCGATGCGTCGAAGGAATCCGTCTCGGTGGTCGGCGCCCCGACGTTGCCGGAACCATTGGAGCTGTTCTCGTGTTCCTTCTCGTACGTTCCGCCAACCGTAATCGTGGCGTCGGAAGGCAGGGAGAAAATGAGACGACCCTCTACGTTCCTGCGATAGCCGCGAGATCTGGATGCGGAGTGTTGTGGCGCCGTTCCTCGAAATGGAACCGCAATGTCCTCGCTGAGATCCCACACATCGTTATTGCCGGCCAGCAATCGCGCTTGAACGCTCGGCGTGAGATTGCGTCCGGCATCGAGTCCAACCGTCAGGCGGTGCTGCACCCTATACGAATTGGTGTCGACGGGTTGTCCGGTAAAATCCGTGGGATAGTGGAATTCGGCGGTGGTGTACCTCGCGGCGATTCTGGCATCCCCTGCGGCGCCCTGTGCGAGAGTCAGCGCGCTGCTCAGTGTTCCATTCCGGTATTCGTTGTTGAAGGGGATGATGCCGTCCGTGGAATGATGCGCCGCGCCAACCGAAAAGCCTCCGAGCGGACTCGATCCTATTGCGTCGCCATCGAGGTCCAGGGAGTGGTAGGTGCCGCCGCGCGCCCCAAGCGATGCGCGACCCTGCTCCGAGCCCGTGCGCGTGAAGATCTGCACAATGCCACTTACTGCGTCGGCGCCGTACAGCACGCTGGCAGGGCCGCGTACAATCTCGATACGGTCAATATTGTCGGTGGTGAGGTGGCTGAAATCGAAGGAGCCACCCGGCGCATTCACCGGCACCCCGTCGATGAGCACCTTGGTGTAGCGACTCTCTCCTCCGCGAAGGAAAAGCGACGTGATACCGCCGAATGAGCCCGTTTGAACAATCGAGGCGCCCGGAACTTCGCGGAGCGCGTCCGTCACTCGCGTAACTCCGCGCGAGCGGAGGTCGTCGCCGAGGAGCACTGTCACAGCCTGCGAAAGAGTCGCCGCGGGTCTCGGGACTTTGGTAGCCGACACGACGACCGTTCCGAGCTGCGCCGTGTCCTTGGCCTGGGCGCCGGCACGAGTCGTCGCGGCCAGGGAAAGCGCGCAGGTTCCGAACGCGATTAGTGATTTGCTGTTCATGGTTTTCAGGTCGAGGAGTTTGTGAATGAATCAGAGTCGGATTGGACGCCGAAGCGGAACGAGGGCCGGCGCGCCGACTGCGGGATCTCTCGTGATCACGACGGGCCAGCCGTAGATCGATTCGAGCGTGTCGGCTCGCATGACCTCTGTAGGGGATCCGATCGTCGCTACTGTCCCGCGGTCGAGGAGCACGATCGTGTCGGCAAAGCGCGCTACGAGGTTGAGCTGGTGGCTGACAAGGAGTACCGCCAACCCCGAGTGGGCGAGCGAAGACATCAACTCGAAGATTCCCATCTCGTGGGCGACGTCGAGGAACGTCGTCGGCTCGTCGAGGACGAGAGTGGGAGACTTCTGCGCGAGCGCGCGGGCAATGCGGACGCGCTGCCATTCGCCGCCAGACAGAGCATCGGTGTCTCGGCCGGCGAGATCTTCAACCCCCGCCTGCGACAGGGCCTCGTCTACAGCGAGATCGTCCTCTTTCGATGGTGTGCGCCAGAGCCCGAGGTGCGGGTAGCGTCCGAGAAAAACGTACTCGCGCACCTGGATCGGAAACGCCGCTTCTTCCCGCTGGGGAACAACCGCGACGTTTCGCGCGAGCTCCGCGTAGGAGAGCGACCGCACGTCACGACCATCGATCGAGGCCGATCCGCGCGGGATGTCAGCACGGCGGAGCAAGGCCTTCACGATGGAGCTCTTGCCGGATCCGTTGGGTCCAGCCAGCGCGGTGAGCTGTCCACGCGCGCCGACGAAGCTGACTCCGTCGACTGCGTTCTGTCGGGCGCCGGGATAGGACACGACGAGGTCCTTGAATTCGATCACGACGTCCGCCGGAGCTGCACCAGAAAGAACGGAACGCCGAGCAGGGCTGTGATCGCACCAAGAGGCAGCTCCGTCGGCGCTGCTACCGTGCGCGCCGCAAGATCCGCGGCTATTACGAGCGTCGCACCGATCAGTCCGGCCGCAATGATAAGCGGGCGATGAGCACGTTGACCCATTCGCCTCGCGATATGCGGAACCACGAGCCCCACGAAGCCGACGAGCCCTGCGGCCGAGACTGTCGCGGCAGCAAGCAACGCGGCGAGAAGGAAGGCTCGTCGTCCGGCTCGTTCCGCGTCGACGCCGAGCGAGGCCGCCGTATCCTCCCCAAGCGAGAGAACGTCGATCTCTCGCGCCCAATAGACCAGTGCTCCGCCGGCGACCAGTATGCTGGCCGCCAGCCACGCAACGCGACGCCAGGTCGCGTCCGCCGCAGAGCCCATCATCCACCACAGAGCGCCGCGCACGGTGTCGGGCTCCGCACGCGCGAGCGCAACCATTATTGCGGCATTCGCGAAGGCCCCAACGATCACGCCCGCTATAAGCAGAGTTCTCACGTCGGCGCGCGTGCTCCGCCCACCTACGCGTGCGACCGCGAGCGCGACGAACACGGCGGCAATGCCGCCGGCGAACGCAGCGAGCGTGATCACGCCATCGCTCGAGACGCCGAGGGAGAAGGCGATTACTGCCCCAACTGCCGCGCCCCCGGAAACGCCGAGCAGATACGGCTCGGCCAACGGATTGCGCAGCGCTCCCTGAAGCGCCGCACCGCTTGCGCCGAGGCCAGCGCCCACGAGAGCGCCGAGCACGACGCGCGGGAATCGCAGATCCCGAACGATTGCGATGGAGGTAGCATCCCCGCGTCCGCGGAGCGCGTCGATCACCGCTGCAAGCGACACCGAGACGGCGCCGCGCGCCACCGCGAGCATCGCCACCGCAAGCAGTGCGGCGATGAGCAAGAGCCAGTACCAGCCCTGAAATCGCCTCAACGAACCGCGCCCGGGTGAAGCAGATGCGCGAGCGACACAGCGGCTTCTCCCAGTCGTACGGACGGCCGCCCTACGAGCACTGTGTCTACGACGAGGACTTTGCCATCCCGAACTGCTCGGACAATCCGCCAGCGCCGATCGTCTTTGATCTTCTGGGTTCCCTGCGGACCGGCAAGAATGAAATCGGGATTTCTCTTAGCCACATCTTCGAGGGAGACCGTGGCCGATGGTTTGGCGATATCGGCGTACACATTCCTGCCGCCAGCGATGTCGACGAGCTCGCTCAGGAAGCTGCCGGCGCCAATCGTGATGAGCGGCGCATCCCAGATCTGCCAGAACACGGCAGGTCGCGGGAGGTTTTCGGTCGCTATGCGCACACGGTCAAGTGTGCGATTGACAGAGTCGGCAACCGATCTCGCCCGAACCGAATCATTCAGAATTTCTCCCAGCAACTCGACGGTACGGCGGAAATCCGAGATGTGATCGGTCCGTAGCGCGAGCGTGCTGACTCCGGCCGCGCGAAAGCGCGCTACCGCCGGGCGGTTATCCTGACTCGCGTACAGGATCACGAGGTCGGGGTGCATGCCGAGCACTACCTCGACATTCGGTTGGAGTCCCATGCCCACGGCCGGGACGAGCTTCGCAGAGTCGGGCCAGAGATCGAACTGAGAGCGGCCGACCAGGCGCGAGCCGGCGCCAAGCGCAAAGAGAAGCTCCGTCGTCGCAGGGTTGAGCGAGACGATTCGCGTCGGAGCAGCACCGCCAAGGCGAACGGGATCCCCAAAATCGTCTGTTAGGGTCGCAGGGTCGGCGTGCGGCTTCTCGCATGCGGCAATTGCGAGCACGACTGCGATCAGAAAGCGGGATGATCGGCGGTTGAAAATCAAAACGGACACTCCTCCCTGAGGAATGCCCGCAACGAGCACGCGTCGAACGACGCCTGACCGCCACCAGGACCTCCCCCGAGGTTCTGCGAAAGTGGCGCGGACGAGAGTCGTCTCCTGGCTCCGGGCCGCTGGACTCACCTTCCCGACTGCTCCTGCAGTCAGTGGCGTCACGAGTCTGCGTTGTTGCCCGTTACAGTGGCGGGGCCGCACCGGCTTTGAACCGGTTTCCGTGGCTCCCGTCCGCGATCAATTGTTGGGCGAAGCTATCTACGTGTGAGCGCGCGCGCAAGCGCCAGGACCATCGTGCCTCCGATCACCAGAGTAAGCGCGACGAGATAGCGCGAATCGATCGAATGCGTGGGCGGAGGCGCGGGCAAGTCTATTACGGCGACGGAATTCAGGGGCATGTCCGAGGCGAGGAAGCGGCGAAAGTTGCGCTCGTCCACGGTCACCGGATCCATCTCCTTCAGCTTGGGACCGGTAACGCTGCCTGTCTTTTCTTCGACCAGTATCTCGTAGATCCCGGTCTCCGTCTCGAGCGGGAGCTTGAGCGGAAAGGATTTCGCGGGGAGCGAGTATGAGAACGACAGCTGCTTGATTCCGGGCGCGAGCGGCGCGAACACACTGACGAGCCCGTTCGAGAAAGACACCGCGGCCGCTGAGATATCGCCCTGGCTCACCTTGAAATCGGCGGCTCCGGGGGCGATGTGGGTCTGCCACGTTGCGGCGGACGGCGTTTCGCCGATCGCGACGCGCGTGACGGTGCTGTCGTTGGAGAGATCGTACACCTCGACGATCGATCTGCGCGCGTTTGCGTCGGCGGCCGATACCACCACGTGGTGTCCGCGCAAACTCATCGGGACGTGACCCGAAGTCGTGTCGAAGACGGTTATCTCGCCGTCGTCACCGCTCACGCGACCCTCGGCGAGGGGCAGGGTGAAATAGGCGATGCCGTCGTACGACGCGGAGATGAAATAGATCGCGTCTTCGCTGCCGGTGCGGGCATAGTTGAAGGAGTAGCGTCCACGAGAGTCCGATCGAACGGAATCGAGTGGTCCAGCCTGATCCGGCCCGACGCGATGCAGGACGACCCACGCCCCGCTCACGGGGTCCATGCGATTCCCGCCTGGGCGCACGATGCGGCCGGAGACCTGTTGCGGTACCGATGGGAGAGCGGCCTGCATGATGAGCAGGACCGCCAGCCTACATATTGAACTTCCCAAAATCTTCGGGACGCATGTTCTCGAGGTACTCTTTCAACTGTTCGGCTGACATTTCGTCCGAGGGCTCGGCCAACGTCTCGGGAGGAACCTGCCCTTCCTCGAGCAGCAGGGCGGTGAGGAGACTTTCCTGGGCGAAGATCGGCGCTTCGAATCTCAGCGCAATCGCGATGCTGTCGGAAGGCCGCGCATCTATGTGCACGGCGCCGGATTCGCGCGCGATGTGAAGCTCCGCGTAGAAAGTGCGGTTCTCGACCTTGGTAATGTTGACGCGTCGCAGAGTGCCGCCCATGCCGATGATGAGATTCTTGCAGAGGTCGTGAGTGAGTGGCCGCTCGCGCTTGAGCTTGTTCATCTCGATTACGATGGATTCCGCCTCCGGCTGCCCGATCCAGATCGGCAGGATGCGGTTCCCGTCCTTCTCCTGCAGGATGACGACGTAGGAGTTGGTCGAGCTGTCGACGCCGAGCTTCGCCACCGTCACTTCAACCATCACGACTCTCGGACCGTGGTTCGGG
>DASWBC010000132.1:0-1509 GCA_036390815.1 Gemmatimonadaceae bacterium | reverse complement strand
AGCCGTTCGTGTCGAAGGGCACCTATAGCAATGTGCGGCAACTCTCCGCGACTCCCCGGGCGGAGGCATACGACGACCGCTACGCGCCATACATCAATCCCCCCGTCACGAGCGACCCCGGCGGATTCAACTTCAAGGCATTTCAGTCGAACATGGTTCTCCGCTGGGAGTACAATCCCGGGTCCACGCTCTTCGTCGTGTGGAACGAGGGGAGGCAGGGATACAACCCGGTCGAGGGAACCCAGGATTTCCACGGCGACGTTCGCGATCTGTTTCGCTTGCACCCGGCCAATACGTTCCTCGTGAAAGTGTCGTACTGGCTCAATCGGTAGCAGGAGGGGCTCTTCAACCGCCCATCATTTGCCGGACCTGTTCGGACTCCTCGCCAAGCCAGTCCGGATTCGTAGCGGTCGAATCGAAGATCGATGTGGTCTTGAATAGCTCGAACTCGCCACGCGAGGCGGCGGCCTTTGTTCTGGCGAGAATCGCTTGCACCTGTGACGCGGTCATTGGGCGGAATGTGCGCGCCGCATCCAATGCCTGTTCCAGAATGGTCATGCTGTCGCAGCCAGTGATGACGACTGATGTCGGCAGATTCAACGCGTAGTGAAGACACTCCGTCGGCGTCACGGTTCGAGACTTCAGGATGATGCCGTTGGCCATGCTCTTCATGCCGAGCACGCCGATGTTTTGCTTCACGAGTTCGGGGAGAACGAGCGCCTCGAAGCTGCGGTAATGGGCATCCATGACATTGAGCGGCATTTGAACCGTGTCGAACGAAAAACCGTGTTCTCTCGCGACCTCGAGCGTGTGCAGGTGAATGCGCGGATCCTTGTGCCCGGTGAAGCCGATGTACCGAAGCTTCCCCTCCGCTCGCGCCTCGACGAGTGCCGTGTTTGCTCCTGCGGCGTCGAAGATCCTGTGGGGATCCTCGAAGCGGATCACCTCGTGGTGCTGCACCAGATCGATGTGGTCGGTCTTCAGGCGACGGAGCGACTCGTCAAGTTGCCGCCTTGCCTCCTTTCTTGATCGTCCGTCGATTTTCGTCATCAGGAACGCCTTGTCCCGATAACCGTCGCTAAGCGCTCTCCCCATCCGGACCTCGCTCGCCCCGTCGTTGTAGTCCCACGAGTTGTCCATGAAGTTGACGCCGCGATCGATCGCGCTGCGAACGATGCGGAGGCTCAACTGCTCGTCTACGGTCGGCAGACCCAGGTGCCAGCCCCCGATGCCGATCGCAGATACTCGTTCGCCGGTGTTTCCGAGAATTCGGTGCGGGATGGATTCAGTAGTGGGCTCGGGCATCGTGCTCAGCTCCTCGTGAATGGCAATCTTTATCGTGATGCCGCGTCGATGGCGGATGGGACTTCACTCACGGGTTCAATAACCGGCTCGCTCGTCTCGAGCAGCAGAGTCTCCAGATCGAGATCGCGCTGAATGCGGCGCATCACATCGTCCGCGATTACGCCGTTGTCCCGAAGCTCGGCGATCGCCCGCTGCTCGGCGCCA
>DASWBC010000131.1:0-2500 GCA_036390815.1 Gemmatimonadaceae bacterium | reverse complement strand
ATCCCGCTCGCCGACCCTAGGATGTGACGCGCACCGAACCGCTTGCGGGCGCTTGCGCCGATGCCTGCCTGCTCCTTGAGGAGGTCGCCGCCGTTCACGTAAACGAGGTAGGGGACGCGCCGCCTCAGGTGAGCGAGAAGCACCGCGTAGCCGACCGGTCTGATATTTCCACAATGCAGCACGTCGATGTCCCTCGCTGCACGGGCAGACAGCCATCGCCCCCATCGGAGCTGATTCGTAAAGACCTTGGCCTTCGAGAACGGAAAGGGCTGTCGATTGATCGGGTACGGCTCGGATGAATCGAAAGAGTCGGCGCCCTTCGCACTGACGGTGGATACTTCTATCGTTGTGTCACCATCGGCGAAGCGACGGCACAGCTCGACGTGCCGGCGCGCCATACCGCCCAGATCCGGAGCGTAGTCCTGTGTTACAAAGAGGTGCCTCACGCCCCCCCAGGCTGTTCTTTGCGGCACCGAAGCCGGTGAGTCAGAATTCCGCGCTCACGTTGTCGCGAAGGCAATGGACGCTCCGCGAGGTAAGCATCACTTGGTCGCGAGGGCAATGACACTCCGCGAGGTAAGCATCTTGAGCGACCACATTTCCTTCAGGATCGAGGCGTTCTCGGTCGCGACGTCTTTCTTCCGCGCGTTCAGCCGGCGCCGGAAAAGCTGATTTCCGATCCAGATCATCGGACCGCAGACAAGAAGAAGAAATCGCGCCGAATCCTTGAACCGATCGTACGCAACCGACGTCGACTCGAACCCCGCCCGTCGCAGCTGGTACGCGAGATAGTAGTAGCTCACGGGGTTGATATGGCCGGAAGTGTGAACCGGGTCGGCGCTGGACAGCAGCAGCGGATCGAACAGCGTGGCGAAGCCGGAATGGAGATTCCGCCACCGGGAATTGAGATTGAGGACGTTCGGCGTGCTGATGATCGCCAATCCTCCCGGGCGGAGAATTCGATGGAGCTCGCGCGTGAAAGCGAACTGGTCCTCGACGTGCTCGATCACTTCCAGGCTGCACGCCACATCGACCGATGAATCCTCGTACGGCAGACGCCCGTCCGGCAGAATCCAGAGGCACTTCACTTCCGGATATCGAAAGGACTCGGGGAAAATGTCGCAGGCCGAGATCACTTCGGACGGCTTGAGTCCCAATTGATTCTTGACGTGCTCGCCGAGGAGCTGGGAGAAAAAACCTTCACCGGCTCCGATGTCGGCGACGCGGATCCCGGGCTCCATGAGCGGCAACACCAGCTGCAACACCTTGTCGTTGGTGCTGCGGTGGGAGATTGGGCGTATTTCGTTTCCCGGCGCGGTATCAGCCATTCATCATTTTCAATCGCGGGATAGAGCCGATCTCATGGAATGGAAAGTTACTGACGCTCAGGATTGGACGCATTTAACCCGCCCAACTTGCACTCTCGGCACCCACCTTACAGTTTGCTGGAGCAACCCCTCAACCCCTTCCGGAGGGCCGTATGCAACTCTCTCGTCTGGCCGCAGTGTTTTTCGTCTCCGTCGCCGCATTTGCTTGTCAGGATTCGACCGGGTTGATTGGGCGAACCTACACCCTCACCGAAATCGATGGGCATCCCCTCCCCGTCACTTTCATGGGAGTCGACGCCGGTTCGACCGTCCTGTCTGGCACGCTGTTTCTTTACAACGCTGGTGCCGCTGTCCGGGTCGATCGTTACCGCGACTACTCCGCGAACAATGGACAGACGTACAATAGAACTGAAACACTTCACGATGAGTACAGGATCGCGAACGACAGTATCACGGTAGGGTCGTTCGGTACGTGTACCAGTTCCTGCCGCCTTAATGACGTCGGCGCGTTCTCCGAGGCCGGCTTGACCCTCACAACCGACATCTCGCCGCGGACAAGCCCGGTTTACACCTACCGTCTCGTCAAGTAGCTCTGACGATCCGCCCGTAACGTCGGGTCAGCTCGTCAACACTTTCGCGAGCTGATCCAGGACCTGCGGAAGGTCCGGTTTCAAGTCGAGCACCGGCAACACGGGATCATGGCCGAGTCGCTCCATGCGCTCCAGCGCATTCCGGATCGTGAACGCTTTTGGATCGAGCGAATCATTCACGTCGTCCCAAACGAGCGGCATCGATACCGTAGCCCCAGGGAGCGGACGCACGCTGAAGGGCGCGACGATCGTCTGCCCATGCCGGTTCTGCAGATAGTCGAGATAGACCTTGTCCCCGCGCTTCGTGACATGGCGCGTGATCGTCGCGATGTCGCTCAGCTCACGCAGCACACATCGCGCGAGCAGCTCGCCCAGCATGCGCGACTGCTCATAGGTGCACTGCCGCCCAAGCGGCAGCATGATGTGCAGCCCTGTCTTCCCTGTCGTCTTGAGGAAGCTGGGGAGACCGGCCGATTCGCACACGCCATGCAGCACGAGCGCGGTGCGGATCACGTCTGAGAACGGCGCCTCTTTCGGATCGAGATCGATCACGCACCAGTCCGGCAGCTCCAGCGATCCAAC
>DASWBC010000130.1:0-3845 GCA_036390815.1 Gemmatimonadaceae bacterium | reverse complement strand
GAAGCTTCATCGGGAACACTCTGCTGCCGGGCGAAGCTTCACTTCGCCACCGGCAGCTCGAGACGCTTTGCGTCGGCGTCGGGGACGTCGATCACCATGCGCAGCAGCGCCGTCGAGTAGACCTTCCCCTGAGCGTCGGTCTTGAGCGACAGCGTACCGCCGCCGTCGAGCGCGCCGTGGAGGAGGAAGTTGAGCGCGTTGAGATTGGGAAGCTCGTATCGGTCGACCGCGCCATCGATCATACCGCGAAAGTGCTCCGCCACTCGGTTGCGCGTCACGAATTCTTCGAGCACCGCGTACCAGCGCGGCTCCAGCGCGATCACACCGACGTTGGCTGTGTCGCCCTTGTCGCCCGAGCGGGCGTGCGCGATGTCGACGAGGCGCACCTTCATTGGATGATGTCCACTCTGGTCTTCACGACGGACTTGTCGATCAACGCGGGCCAGTATGCCACGATTTCCTCGACCTTGGGCCGACCGCCGGCGAATCCAGTGACGCTCGGCGGACCGTTCAGCACGAGTGGTGCAATCTCCCGCGTGAATCGTTCCACCGCTGCGCGATCGGGCCCGCGGACTCCGAAGCGTAGCTGCACCTCCGGCGCATTGCGCTGGTCTCCTGCGAGGTGTCCGTGCGTGGCCGTTGCGCCGACGAATTCGGAGAGGATGCGCTCGAAGCGGAGACCAAGCCTGTCAAGCCGTTCGCGCAGAATCTTGTCCGCCAGCCGCGCTTTTTCGAGAGCATCGGGCCACACGTAGACGAGTGTGCCAACTGCCTTGAAGCCCGCCCGGTACGCCACGGAGACCTTCAGCTTGTCGGTCGGCGGCGTCCCCTTGATGCCCGTCACAAGCACACGATCATCGCCGTCCCGCACCAGTTTGATGGTCGTGAAATCGGCTATCACGTCGGGTGTGATGTAGGAGTGTGGGTCACCCATCTCGTAGACAAGTTGTTCGCTGACTGTTTGAACGGACACCCTTCCACCGGTGTTCGGATGCTTGGTCACGACAAATGTGCCGTCAGCCTTTGCCTCGACCAGTGGATATCCGACGTTGGCCAGATCGGGAATGGAGCGCCAGTCGTAAAGGCAGTTGCCGCCCGAGCATTGAGCCCCGCACTCGATGATATGTCCCGCCACAATTCCCGCCGCGAGCTGATCCCAGGTCGTTGCGCCCCAGCCGAACTCGTGACGAAGCGGTGCCATCGTGAGGGCGGTGTCGGTCGAGCGCCCCGTGATCACGACGTTCGCTCCTTTGCCGAGCGCTTCCACGATCGGCTCGGAGCCGATGTAGGCGTTGGCGGAGAGTACGCGGTCCCTCACGAGGGAGAGGGGCTCGCCGGTTTCCATGTTCGCCAGAGGATGACCCGCTGCGATGAGCTGGTCGAGACGACCGAGCAGATCGTCGCCCGAGACAACTCCGATTCGCAGCGCCCCCCTGGCTCCCTTTTTCTCGGCCGCCGCTTGTACGGCAGCAGCGCACGCCGGCGGATTCACTCCGCCAGCGTTGGCGATGATCTTGACACCTCGCTCGACAACAGCCGGAAGCACGCTTTCCATCGCGCCCACGAAATCCCGGGCGTAGCCCAGAGACGGGTCGCGTTCCTTCTGCTTCTGGAGAATCGACATCGTGACCTCGGCCAGGTAGTCGAGCATCAGGTAGTCAATCGGACCACCCTCCACCTGGCGCCGCGGCGCGTCGAGATCATCGCCCCAGAATCCCTGGCCGGCCGCGACGCGGACGACTTTCTTCAACTGTTCTCCTCCGAGAGATGCGGAGGAAGCACGAATGGCCCGAGGTGCGGTCCCGGATTGTGAAGCGAGGCTCGGAGTGCCAGGCTCAGCATCTCGCGCGTGTTCTCCGGATAAACGATTGCGTCCACGAATCCGCGCGCCGCGGCGTATCGCGCATCGAGCTGGTGCTCATAGTCGGCGCGCATCTCGTCGACGGATTTTGCGACGTCGGGCTCCAAAGCGCCGCCCCTTTTCTT
Source organism: Gemmatimonadaceae bacterium (assembly GCA_036390815.1). Classification (GTDB taxonomy): domain Bacteria; phylum Gemmatimonadota; class Gemmatimonadetes; order Gemmatimonadales; family Gemmatimonadaceae; genus UBA4720. The sequence goes on along the minus strand of DASWBC010000130.1, from coordinate 1,859 downwards.
CGCCGCCTCCAGCGTCGGTCCGTGAACCGCCTGAATCGCCGATTCGCCTTCCATCACCGCCATGCGGCCCGTCGGCCAACTGAGAATGAAATCGGGATCGAACCCCTGCCCCGCCATCGCGTAATAGCCGGCACCCGAGGCGTGGTTCACAGTGAGTACTATCTTGGGCACGCGCGCCGTTGCCATCGCTTCGACGAACCGCGCGCCCGCGCGGATGATTCCCGTGTGCTCGGCCTCGGGACCGACCATAAAGCCCGAGACGTCCTGCACGAACAGCAGCGGAATCCCCAACCGGTCGCAGCGATCGATGAAGTACGCGACCTTCTCCGCGCTTTCGGTATACACAATTCCGCCGAAGCGCGGCTTCTCCCCCTCGCGGCCCTTGATGAGGCCGCGTTGGTTCGCGATGATGCCGAGGGTGATGCCATCGATTCGGGCGTCGCCGCAGATCATCTCCTTGGCAATGCCTTCCTGGAATTCGTCGATCTCGCCGTTGTCCAGGATCGCGCGGAGCACGGCGTGCATGTCGTACGACATGCGGTGATCGGCCGGAAGCAGGTTGTACAAATCATCTTCCCTGCCGCCGGCCCTGGCGACCGCTTGCTTGGGCTTGGTAGTGCTCGAGCCCCGCGCTCTGCCGGCTCGCTGGTCGTCGTCCGCCGCGGCCTTGGGCAGCAGCGCGACGTCACGCGTCGAGGTCGGCAGGCGGTCGATCAGGTCGCGGATCTTGGCGATGCACGCCTCGTCGTTGTCCAGCGCGTAGTGCGCGACGCCGCTGATCTCCGTGTGCGTCGAGGCGCCGCCCAAGGTCTCCGAATCGACGACCTGCCCGGTGGCGCCCTTCACCAGGTTGGGCCCACCCAAACCCATGAATGAAGTTCCCTTGACCATCAGGATCACATCGGACAGCGCGGGCAGGTAAGCGCCGCCCGCGATGCACTGTCCCATCACCGCCGCGATCTGCGGGATGCGCAGGTAGCGCCGCATGATCGAGTTGTAATAGAAGATGCGGGCTGCACCGTATTGCCCCGGGAAGACGCCGCCCTGATACGGAAGATTCACCCCCGCCGAATCAACGAGGTACACGATCGGGATGCGGCACCGCATCGCGATCTCCTGCGCGCGCAAAATCTTCTTGATCGTCTCGGGCCACCACGATCCGGCCTTCACCGTCGCGTCGTTGGCCACGACGACGGTCTCGCGGCCATGTACTCTCACGATCGCGGTCACTACTCCGGCGGCGGGAGCCTGCCCATCGTACTGGTCGTAGGCGACCATGAGGCCGATCTCGAGCATGCTCGAGCCCTTGTCGCGCAGAAGCTCCACCCGCTCGCGCGCCGAGAGCTTCCCCTGCTGGTGCAGCTTCTCGAGGCGCTTTGCTCCGCCCGCCTGGCGGAGCTTCGTCTCGAGCCCCCTGACTTCGTCGCTCAGCTCGCGCAGGCGACTGCTCACTACGCTTCCTGCTTTTCGCGCGTGGCGAACCACTCCTTGATGTAGGCGATCAACTCCGTGGTGGGAGTGCCCGGCCCGAAGAGCCGCCCGATTCCCCGGCGGCCGAGAGTGTCGACGTCTTCCTTCGGGATGATCCCGCCGCCGGTGATCAGGATGTCGTCGCGGCCCTGCGCGCGAACGAGCTCCTGGACTCGGGGAATGAGGGTCATGTGGGCGCCGCTGAGGATCGAGAGGCCGATCACATCTACATCCTCCTGGATCGCCGCGGTCGCGATCATCTCCGGCGTCTGATGCAGCCCGGTGTAGATCACTTCCATTCCGGCATCGCGAAGCGCTGCCGCCACGACTTTGGCGCCGCGATCATGTCCATCGAGTCCGGGCTTGGCGACGAGCACTCGTATTGGCCT
>DASWBC010000129.1:0-4949 GCA_036390815.1 Gemmatimonadaceae bacterium | reverse complement strand
GGGTCTACCCGGATCTCGGCGCGTTGCTCGACCGGGTGAAGCTGGCGGGCGTGTCCGTTCCGATTGGCATCGGACTCCTGTGGATGATGTATCCAGTGCTCGCCAAGGTGCGCTATGAGACCATTGGTGCGCACGTCCGTGATACGAAGCTCCTGACGACGTCGCTTCTCTTGAACTGGGTCCTTGGCCCATTGGTAATGCTCGGCCTCGCCTGGCTCTTCCTGCCGGACATGCCGGCTTACCGCAACGGACTCGTGCTGATCGGGCTCGCACGGTGCATCGCCATGGTGCTGATCTGGAACTCGCTCGCCCGCGGATCCGGTGAGCTGGCCGCCGTGCTGGTCGCGCTCAACTCCGTCTTTCAGATCCTGACCTATTCGGTACTCGGCTGGCTTTTCCTCACCGTGGTGCCCCAGTGGTTCGGAGCAGACACGACGACCCTTCACGTTTCCATAGGCCAGATCGCAAAAAGTGTAGGGATCTTCCTCGGTGTCCCGCTCGTCGCGGGCTTTCTCACGCGGAAGGTGCTCGTCGCGCAGAAGGGCGCCGCGTGGTATGACGATACGTTCATGCCGAAGTTCGGACCCACTGCACTTCTTGGGCTCCTCTACACGATCGTGCTCATGTTCGCGATGCAGGGACACCGCATTCTCGAGCTTCCTCTAGACGTGCTTCGGATCGCGTTGCCGCTGCTCGTCTACTTTGCAGTGATGTTCGGGCTCGCCTTCTGGCTCTCGCGCCGTTTGGGTTTCAACTACGAAGCGACCGCCTCCCTCTCGTTCACTGCAGCTGGCAACAACTTTGAGCTTGCGATCGCGGTGGCCGTTGCGACGTTTGGCATCAGTTCTGGCGAGGCCCTTGCCGCCGTGGTGGGGCCGCTCATCGAGGTACCGGCGCTGATCGGCCTCGTGTACGTATCTCTGTGGGCCCGCCGGCGGTTCTTCCCAGAGGACCCCACCGCGGTCATACAGTGATGGCGCGCGCTAGGGCCTCAGCTCTCCGTGATCGACGGGCTCCCGGCCACGGCGCATGAACAGGAACTCGTAGAGAAGCGCCGCCACCACAGCGCCCGTGATCGGAGCGAACCAATACAGCAGCTGGGCCTCATAGACGCCGCTCGCCACCGCGGGTCCGAACGATCGTCCCGGGTTCATCGACGCTCCGGTGAGCGGCCCAATGGCGAGTATGTCGGCCGCGATCACAAAGCCAATCGCCAGGCCGCCGATCTTGGGGCCTCGCAAATCCACCACCGTTCCAAAAATCACGAAGACGAGAAAGAACGTCGCGATGGCCTCCAGTAGGAATGCCTGCCCGCCGGTGATGTCGAGGGCGATCGATTGCCCGCCGCCGCGGGTGGCGACGAACACCGCCTCGGGGAACGTCGCCTTGAGTGCGTACCCCGCCGCGATCGCGCCGAGGATCTGTGCGACGATGTAGAGCGCGGCCATCATCGGCTCGATTCGTCTCGTGACGAGAAGTCCCAGTGTGATTGCCGGATTGATGTGCCCGGAGATGCGCATCGTTGCGCTCACCATAACGGCCATGGTCAGTCCGTGCGCGAGCGCGATTTCGACCAGGGCCGCCGGGCTCTGGGACATGCGCGCACTCATGATCGCCCCGCTTCCGATGAATACGAAGGCGAACATACCGATGAATTCTGCTGCGAAATGGCGCCACGCGTCCCGCATTTGCTGCCCCCGGTTTCGGCAAGATTGATGGGGCCGCGGCGCGTCGGATCGCTAGATCACCCGGCGCAATACAAGCGCGGCATTTATTCCGCCGAAGCCGAAGGAGTTCGTGAGCATGTGCTCCACGCGTTCCTTCCGCCCGGTTCCAGGCAGAAAGTTAAGATCGCAGGCCTTGTCCGCAACCTGCAGGTTGACGGTCGGCGGCAGCCATTCGCGCTCGATCGCGAGCGCGCATATCGCAGTCTCGATCGCACCCGACGCACCGAGTGCGTGGCCGTAGTAGCCCTTTGTCCCGCTCATCGGAATTCTGTACGCCTGATCGCCCAGCACCTGCTTGATCGCCATCGTCTCGGTCGTGTCGTTGAGAGGCGTCGAGCTTCCATGGGTGTTGACGTAGCCGATCTCGCTGGCGGACACGTTGGCATCATCCAGCGCCAGCCGCATCGATCGCGCCGCCTGCGAGCCGTCGGGACGCGGAGCCGTCATGTGGTGCGCGTCGTTCGTCGTGCCGTAACCCGCGACCTCGGCGTAGATCTTGGCGCCACGCGATTTCGCTCTCTCGTACTCCTCGAGAATCAGGACCGCGGCGCCCTCGCCCATCACGAAACCGTCGCGATCCTTGTCGAACGGGCGGGAAGCCATCTCCGGCTCTTCGTTGCGCGTCGACATCGCGCGGATGAGCGCGAACGCTCCGAATGTGAGAGGAGCGAGGGGTGCCTCGGCACCGCCCGCGATCATGATGTCGGCGTAGCCGTCGCGTATCTGCCTGAACGCGTCGCCGATTGCGATCGTTCCCGACGCGCAGCTCATCGAGTTCGTCGAGTTCGGACCCATGGCGCCGAGCTCGATCGCAATGTTGCAGCTCGCCGCGCCGCCGAAGACCGCGAGCGCGAGCGTTGCATCAACCGCGCGCAACCCCTGTGTGAGATAGACCGCCAGTTGGCCTTCCGCGTAGCTGATTCCACCGAGAGCCGTACCCATGTTGGCCCCGACGCGCTCACGGTCTTCCTTCGCGAGGTCGAGATTCGCGTCGGCGAGCGCCATCTGCGCGCCGACGACGGAGAACTGCGCGAACCTGTCAAGCCGCTTGGCGCTCCTGCGGTCGAGGTGGTCGCCCGGAACGAAGTCATTGATCTCCGCCGCATTGTGGCTGCGGAACTCCGAAGGATCGAAGCGGGTTACCGACCGGACCGCCGATCGCTGCTGCTCGAGTCCTGACCAGAAGGGACCCAGCGTAGTTCCGATCGGAGTGATTGGGCCGATCCCGGTTATTACAACTCTGCGTCGCTTCACCTGTCTCCTTGATTCACAATAAATCCAATACTGATTATTCGTCGCTTTTATTCGCTGCGCGCTCGGCGACGTCCGCCAGCCCCGCCAAAGTGCGGGATGCGATGCCGTGCACGAATACCGGCCCTATCACGAACGTCGCGGCCCACATTCCGACCACCGGGACACGTGGCCCATCCCATACGTGCAGGATTCGTACGTGCGTTCCGCCAGACGCAGGGGTGAATGTCCATTCGACGTCCATCCCTTTGGTGATACCCCCGACGTGCCGAAACCGGATCGACGGGAGTGACGCGTTCACCGACATCTCCGATAGCCACCAGGTGGGCCAATCGGCCCGTAGCGGGCCCTTCCAGGTATCGGTGATGTGAAACGGGCGATTGGCGGACATCTCCACCAGTCCGCCACCGTCGGCGCATCGCTTCTGGAATCGCACGTATCGGTAGTGGGATAGATGTGCCGGCCAGTTTTCCACGTTACTCGCTAACTCAAACATCGTTCCCACGGGGGCGCGAACGAGTCTCTCGTCGATTGTTTCCATCGGGCGTCCGAGCGGCATCGGTCCGAGATCGAGGGGACTCGCGAGATCTCTGGTCATCGATGCACTGGCGCCCAGCTCGTCGTCACTCGAAATGCACGGCGGCGATGAGCCACCGGCCTCCGCGCAATCGCCTCGTAAACAGTATCCGCGAGCTCCTCGCGCGTGAAACCCCGCATCACGGAGACGACTCCGTCGTGGCGGCTAACGGCATGAAATCGAAGGGGAAAAGACAGGAGCCACAGACCCGCGGCCGCGATCCAGCTGCGTCTGATATCGCTCACAACCACGCGTACCCGTGCGACCCGATCCATCTCGCGGAGCAGCTCCGCCGCCTGTCCGCCGGCGAAGTGATGCAGCACCTGCGAGCACATCACGATGTCGATGCTGTTTTCCCTGAACGGGAGCCGCAGCGCGTCGGCGCATACCGAATAATCGACCGATGATCGACTCGCGCAGGCGAGCTCCAGGGCCGAATCGAGTCCGATTGTGGTGAGGTCGATCCCGGTCCGGCGCGCTTCCTCTCTGGCGCGGAAGGGTATGTCGCCGAGTCCGGTGCCGACATCGAGCAGCATCGCGTCGCGCGGCACCTCCTTCAGCGCTTCCCTCACTTCGTCCAGGGCCGAGCTCGTTCCGCCGAACAGGGCGTTCGCGCGCGCGACATCAGCGAGCGAGCGCGTCACCAGCTTCGGATCGATATCAGGCGAGTCGAGTATTTCGACGCCTCTCACCCGCGGCGGTGTCAGTATGCCACGCACCTTGCTAATGCTCCAGCTGTGCGTAACCACCGCGGTAGTATAAGAGCGGCGACCCGCTCTCGACGCGCGTCGCTTCCACTTCGCCAAGGATGATCGTGTGGTCGCCCGCATCGTGGAGCGCGAAACGCCGGCACTCGATCACGCCGAGCACGTCGTCGAGAATCGCGTACCCATTCGACGACCTGGTGAAGCCGACGCCCTCGAACCTGTCGATGTCAATGATCGCAAAGCGGCGGGCGATCTGCTCCTGTCTGGCGGAAAGGATGTTGACGGCAAATCCCGGCGCCGTCGTGAGCGCCTGGTACGCTGAGGCGTTCTTCTCGATGCAGATGAGGACGAGCGGGGGCTCCAGGCTCACCGAGCAGAACGCGCTCACCGTCATGCCCTGGTCGGCCCCGTCCGCGCCCTTCGTCGTCACCACCGTCACTCCGGAGGGAAACCGGCCGAGTACCGCCCGAAATTCGTCTGGATTGACGCTCAATTTCTGAAAGCCGGAGAGATGAAAAGCTTGAAAAGAAAGCGCGGGCTGAGAACGAGGCTGGTGGGAATGAAGTCTCCCGCCACGCCAACCAGCAGGTCTGCCATGTCCTTGCGCCGCGACAGAACCTTGGCCGCGTTGTTGAGGAAATATGGGTAGGCGATGGCCATCCCGACGATTCGCTCGAGCTTCCACTT
>DASWBC010000128.1:0-1540 GCA_036390815.1 Gemmatimonadaceae bacterium | reverse complement strand
CCTACCGCGAACTCGCCCGCCTCGAAGGTTTTCGGGACGCCTACGAGAACCGTCAGGCTTTGCTCACCAAACTCAAAGCGACAGCTCCCGCGTGGGCAAACGTTATCCAACAGCGCCAAATGATGCACGGCGCTGGGCAGCCGCCCGGCGACTCCGCCGCGGCGTGGCGTTGGCGGCAGTGGCATCAGGAACTGGAAAGACGCGCAGCGGTTTCGATGACTGAGTTGCAGGAGCGGCTCGACAGGACGAACGACGGTTTGCGGCAGGATGCGGCGCGAATCATTGAGCACGAGACTTGGGCTGCGCAACGCGAGCGCACCGGGCTCCGAGAGCAGCAGGCACTACAGGGATTCGTGAAGACACTGGAGAAGATTACAAAGACTCGGCGCGGAGTGCGGGACGCTGAGCTGTTGCGCGAGGCGCGGCGCCTCCTTGCTGAAGCTCGTCGTGCCGTGCCGGTTTGGATTATGCCTCTGAGTCGTGTGTATGAGAGCTTCGACCCTCGCAAGACTAAGTTTGACGTAGTCGTTATCGACGAAGCGAGCCAGAGTGATGTGACTGCGCTCGCCGCGCTCTATCTGGGCCGCGAGCACGTGGTGGTTGGTGACAAGGAACAGGTGACGCCCGATGCCATCGGCCAGCAGTTGGCGGGAATTCAGCGCCTCATCGCCACCAATCTGCAAGGTATACCGAATAGTCACCTCTACGACGGTCAGACTTCGATTTATGACCTCGCGGAAACGGCGTTCGGCGGTGTAGTTGCATTGCGCGAGCACTTTCGCTGCGTTCCGGAGATCATTCAGTTCAGTAATCATTTGTCCTATAACCACACGATTCGTCCGCTCCGCGAACCGTTCTCCGTCACCGTGCGCCCAGCGCTGGTGGCGCATCGGGTGAATGGCTTTCGCGAGGATCGCGGAAAAACGAATCAAGTGGAAGCCGAGGAGATCGCATCGCTCGTCATCGCGTGCCTCAACGATCCGGCCTACGCGGTTAATGACTTGGGCCAACCGACGAGCTTCGGAATTATTTCACTGCTCGGAGACGAGCAGGGCCTGCGTATTGAGAGCCAACTCCGGCGCCGCCTCCCGCCGGATGTTTTCGAAAAGCATCGCTTGCTGTGTGGCAACGCAGCGCAGTTTCAGGGCGACGAACGCGATGTCGTCTTCCTCTCGATGGTTGATGGTCCGCCGGACTACGGCCAGCTCGCCCTTCGCGATGCCGGGCCGAAGGACATCTACAAGAAGCGCTACAACGTCGCGGTTAGCCGTGCGCGCAATCAACTGTGGCTGGTGCATTCGCTCGATCCGGACGCTCACCTTAAGGCCGGGGACTTGCGCCGCCGTCTCATCGAGCACGCTCGCGACCCGCGGGCTCTAATGCGAGCGATCGAGGAACAGGGTCGGCGAACAGAATCTGTGCTCGAGAAGCTCGTCCATGGCCGGCTTCACACCGCCGGCTATCGAGTGCACCCTCAATGGCCGGTCGGTTCTTACCGCATTGACCTTATCGTCGAGGGTGAGACTCGGAGGCTCGCTGT
>DASWBC010000127.1:0-2748 GCA_036390815.1 Gemmatimonadaceae bacterium | reverse complement strand
TCTTCTCCTTCGTGGATGTCGATCGCGCGGCGTACGTTTCCGTCGAGACTCGAGTTGAAGAGACGGGCCGGATCCTTCAGAGACGCGCCCTTGGCGAAGGTCAGTTTCACGACGTTCTTATAGGATTCGCCGGTGCAGATGATGCCGCCGTGCGACCAAACCGGGGTGCCGGGTTTGGTCGGTTTGACCCACTTCCACTCCTCGACAACGTCCGGGTCTGCTTTCTTGATGAGCTTACGCATTCTGCTGAGCGTTTCCCCGCGCCAGTCCCGGAGTTCGGCGATTCTTCTCGAGATGAGCTCTGATGCCGACTGGTCTTGGCTCGCGCCCGACTTTTTCATGTTCTCATCCTAGGCGCTCGCCGGCGTAGCCTGCACGGCGCCAGAAGAAGTACGGCTTGATTCGCCCCTCGCAAGAATGACGGAACGACCGGAAGAAATGCGACTACCGCCAATGGTTCAGCGATCGATGGCCGACAAATCGAGCCGCCTGAGGCGATCAGGATCCGCCAGGATGTCCATCTCTACAACCTTGCCGCCCGCAATCGTGAAGCCGATCACGGACAGCACGCGCCCGTCCGGAAGGCGCGACACGACGCCAATGTTGCCATTCACCAGGACCACCTGATTGAACAACCCGAGCTTCGAGAACGTCGCGGCTTGTGCCACGACCGCCTGAGTCCCACGCACGAGGCGCGACATGCCCTTCACCGCTCCGCCATCAGCTCGTAGCACTATCTCCGGATCCAGCACCGTAACCAGCGCTTCGAAGTCGCCGTCCCGGACGGCCGCGAGAAACGCATCGACGACGCGGCGCTGCTTCCGCAGGTCCGCGTCTGAGGTCGGCGTCTGACCCTGGACCCGCCGGCGCGCGCGGCTCGCGAGCTGGCGCGTGGCGACGACCGAGCGATCCACGACGGGCGCGATCTCCTCGAAGGTCATCCCGAACACATCGTGGAGCACGAACGCCAGTCGTTCCGCCGGCTCCAGTTTCTCGAGGACGACGAGCAGCGCCAGACCGACAGAGTCGGCGAGCATGGCCTCCGTCTCGGCCCCTCCGTCCCCACGACCGATCGCGCGGATGATCGGATCCGGCACGTGCACGTCCAAGGGATCCTCCCGGCGCGACGCTCGCGTGCGCAGCATGTCCAGGCACACGCGCGCCACGACCGTCGTCAGCCATCCCCGCAGGTTGTCGACGCCACTGACATCCGAGCGGCTCAATCGGATCCAGGCTTCCTGGACGGCGTCCTCCGCCTCGCTGACCGATCCAAGCATGCGATACGCGACCGCCCGCACGTGCGGTCTGTGCTCTTCGAATTGCTCGGCGAGCCGCTCAGGTGTGGGCATCGGTCACATTCCTCCGTCACGGTCCGTCATTGTACTGACGGACGAGAGGTCGCTGATGTGACAGGTCCGGCGCCCAAGGAGGAGTGACGTGAAAATCAAGCTGACCAGCATCTACGTGGACGACCAGGACAGAGCTCTGCGCTTCTATACGGAGGTCCTGGGCTTTGCCAGGAAGGCCGATTTCAGCAACGGCCCCTATCGCTGGCTGACTGTGGCCTCTCCCGAGGAAGCGGACGGTACTCAGCTGCAGCTGGCGCTGAATAACAACCCCGCCGCCAGGGCGTATCAGCAGGCGATCTTCCAACAGGGCCAGCCCGCGGCCATGTTCTCCACCGACGACGTCGAAGGCGACTACGAGCGGATCAAGGCCCGCGGCGCAACGTTCACGATGCCGCCCACCGACGTGACCGCCTCGACCATTGCGATGCTGAACGACACCTGCGGCAACCTCATTCAGCTCACCCAGCTGGCCGCTATTAAGGGCGGCGAAGGCGCTCAGGTTAGCCGAACGGCGACCACTTGATCGCGCGTAAACTGCTTGCATTCCCCCAATGTCTTCCTTCACGAGCGCGCGGGCGAGGTGGCTCTTCCCGCAGGGAAGTATTGAGCGATGAAGCGATCAAGTCTCTTCCAACGGAAGAGCGGATCTTCCTTTCGCTCATGGACGGTCACAACATCTTGATGAAGCCGCCGGCACGGTTCGTCAATCACTCCTGCGATCCGAACGCCCGCGGCACCGACCGCCACGATGTCGCCATTCGGGTCATTGAAGCCGGTGAAGAGGTCACGGTGGATTACGTTGCCGAACAGGTGCCGGGACTAAGGCTTCAGTGCACCACACGCTGTCTACAGCGAGGCAGCTCCCGACGGCCATATCAGAACGAGTACTTCAACGCGAGCTGCACCAGCCGAGGCGGCGCGGCGCGCACGATCTGGCCGAACGTGGAGCTGCTGACATTGCCGTCAACCGAGCCGGCGCCGTAGAACTGCGCGCTATTGAACGCATTGAACGTCTCGAGACGGAACTGGACGGCCTGTCCTTTCCGGAACGACACATTTTTCAGCAGCGTGAGGTCTGTGTTGATGATGCCTGGGCCGTAGAAGAAACGTCGCGGCGCATTGCCAAGCTGGCCGATCGGCGGAATCGAGAAGCACGCCGTGTTGAACGCATCGCCCTTGGCTGGATCGTGATTGATCTTGAGGTCGCAGCCCGGTGTGTAGTTGGGCGTGTCGAGCCCGTGGTTGTTGACCCCGTTCCCGAACGTGCCGAGTAGCGACGAGTCGGTGTCGTTGTACAGCGTTACAGGAAAACCGCTGCTGAGACGGGTGATCCCTGAAATGGCCCACCCTCTCGTCCAGCCATTTGCCTTGTGGAACACGCCATCGAGCGGCAGGCCGT
>DASWBC010000126.1:0-1576 GCA_036390815.1 Gemmatimonadaceae bacterium | reverse complement strand
TCCACCTATCAGCTCGACAACCGTCGGTGAACCTGCGAACGAAGTGGCAGCCCCGAGAGAGATCGTTCCCCCGCGAGGAATAGTCGTCGGTCCGAGGGGAATCGTAATCGGCTCGGGCGAAGCCGAGCTGATTCCTGGCGCGATCGACAAGCTCGACTCCCTCGAGGCAATCGCGAAGCAAGTGAAAAAGTGTACGCTCTGCTCCTTGCATGCGACCGCGATCAATCCAGTGCCGGGAGAAGGAAGTCCAAGCGCTGAGCTGGTCTGCGTCGGCGAAGCGCCTGGCGCAAAGGAGGACGAGACCGGCCGCCCCTTCATCGGACAGGCGGGTCAGCTGCTCACCAAGATTCTCGCGGCGATCGACCTGACGCGGGAGCAGGTATTCATCTGCAACGTGCTCAAGCACCGACCGCCGGGAAACCGAAATCCACTTCCGGAAGAAGTCGAAGCCTGCAGTCCGTACCTGATCAGGCAGCTCGAGCTGATCAAGCCAAAAGTGATAGTTGCTTTTGGAACCTTCGCAGCCCAAACTCTCCTAAACACAAAGACTCCGCTCGGTCAGCTCCGTGGGCTCGTGCACCAGTACCACGGGATACCGCTCGTCGTCACCTATCACCCGGCGGCGCTGCTGCGCAACCCGGCCTGGAAACGCCCCACTTGGGAAGATGTCAAGCTCGCCCGTAGAATACTCGATAGCAGCCCCCGTTCGTGACCCATACAAGGATCGCAGGCCCCCGTATTCAGAGGACGCGGAGCAGGCGGTCCTGTCGGCGATGCTCATGGATCCCGACGCCATTCTGCGCGCGACGGAATTCCTCGACGACACGATGTTCTACCGCGAGGGACACCGCCGGATTTTCCGCGCGATGGTCTCCCTCTCCGAGCGCGGCGATGTAGTAGATCCGCTCACGCTCTCCGAGGAGCTGGGAAGATCCGGCTCGCTCGAATCGAGCGGCGGCAAGGACTACATAGGATTTCTCGTCGACGCTGTCCCCACCGCGGCGAACATCGAGTACCACGCCAAGATCGTTCGCGAGAAGGCGCTGCGGCGACGGCTGATTGAAGTCTCGACCGCCATCGTCTCCGAGGCGTTCGAATCGGGGTCGCCGGCGACCGAGCTGCTCGACGAGGCGGAGCACAAGATCTTCGAGGTCAATCAGAGCCGCGGCTCTGAAGGCTTCATGAGGATCAAAGAGCTCCTCTGGCCGACAATGGAGCGGATCGAGGAGATCCAGCGCGGCGGCGGATCGATTACGGGAGTGGCGAGCGGATTCAAGGATCTGGACGAGCTGACAGCAGGTTTCCAACCATCCGACCTCATCATCGTCGCCGCCCGACCGTCAATGGGAAAAACCGCTTTCGTGCTCAACATCGCGCAGAACGCCGCGCTCGACAACAACGTCCCGGTCGCGTTTTTCTCTCTGGAAATGAGCAAGGAGCAGCTGGTGCAGAGACTGCTCACGTCTGAAGGCCGGGTCGATGCGCAGCGCCTTCGCAAAGGGAAGCTCCACGACGAAGAGTTCGTCCGCCTCGGACGCGCCGCCGGAATTCTGAGCCACGCGCCGATCTGGATCGA
>DASWBC010000125.1:0-2478 GCA_036390815.1 Gemmatimonadaceae bacterium | reverse complement strand
GCCGCACCGAGTCGCTCGATGGCAATGCTGCGCTGAAGTTTGACTCCGTCGAGCGTGGCGAAGGCGAGAAAGAGCGCGTACGCACCGGCGGTGAGCAAGGTGTATTGAAGGAGCTGCGGATGCGGACTGAGGATGCACAGGCCGATTATCAGCGCGAACACGCCCCAGCTCCAGTTCTTGCCCTGCCGGAATCCGACGTGGAGCATCCAGAGTGCGAGAGGAAAGAGAGCGCTCACGAACAACTTCCCGTCGTGGCCCGGCGAGACGTACGATGCGATCTGTCCGCTCATCATGTACGCGATTCCGCCGACCAGCGCGCCGTAGAAGCCGTACCCGATCACGCGGAGGAATCCGTACGTGAACAGACCCGAAAGAAAAATGTGGATGATGAGGCCCCACGTCATCGCCGCGTCAGTGGGCATGATCATCCGAAGCAGAAACGTCGGATAGAAAATGTCGCCGTGCATCGCCGCGATGTACGGCAGGCCCCCGTATAGATACGGATTCCAGAGCGGGAAATGGCCCATCGTTCTAAGCGTAGTCGCGGCGAACTCGCGGAACGCGTAGCCGGCGATGTACTGGTCGCTGTTCGGGTTTACCAGGAACTTCCCCACGAGCGCCGGATGTCCAAGCGACAGCGTGCCCAGCGCGTACACGAGCGCGGCCCAGCCAAACGCGAAGCGCGGCGCCGGGGGCGCCGCGACCATGCTAACCGCTTTGGGAGGTTGCCGGTGTGGAGCCTTCTCTCGTGGCTGAGCCATGATCGTTCAGGTAGGTGAAGACGTTCGGTTTGGCCCCGCGGCAATATACAATCCGCTCGGCACCAACTCGACGATTGTCAGCCACAGGCGTGCCGCGATTGCTACGAGCGCCGCGTCTGCTTCGTTAGCAAGACCAAGCTGCACCATGAATGCGGCGAGCGTGAACTCTCTTACACCCAGGCCGGCAGGCGCGATCGGCGAGATGAAACCCAGGATGTACGCGGCGGTGTAAACTGCGATGTACGAGGACATTTCGCCAGGCGCGGCCCCGAGCAGGCCGCGCACAAAAAACTCAAACGCGATCCCGTAGAACAGCCAGGAGAGAGCGCTCGCGACGGCCGCGGTCCAAATGCTCCTCGCCGGAACTGAAGGAGGCGCGATTTCCCGGGCAATCAGACTGCCCAACCAGATCGCGAGCGGGGGAAGAAAGCGCGGCGCGCTGAGCAGCAGACCTGCCAGCAGCATAACCGCGAGTCCCACTAATAGCGGTTTGCCGAGAAGCTTCGCGCCGGTGATCATCACGATGGCGGTACCGGTGGCGAGACTCACCGATTGCATGATCACCGACGAACCAGCTGCGGCGATTGCCGACAGACCCCGCTTCCTCGCCATCACACCCATCGCGGTAAGCGACCACACATTTCCGGGAACGTACTTTCCGAGATTGGACAGAAACCAGATGCGGGCGGCGTCGATGAACGGAACGTGTGAGTCCCAGGCTTCGAGTATGCGGCGCCAGCCTTCGATGAGAAGCGCGTATGTGACGAGGATCAGCACCGTGGCCGCGACGATCCATTCCCATCCGAACTGGATGTGGGTGAGTCTCGATTCAACCTTGTTCCACTGGGTCGCCAGCGAGCGCGCAGCGAAAAACAGCACCGCCGCGGCGAAGATCCACTGCGCGACCTTGAATAGGTTACGACGCGTCAGCGCCAAGAACCCGATGGTATATCTCTGCGTAGCGGCGCGCGGCTGACTCCGGCGCAAAGGCAGAGAGTGCGTAGAGGCGCCCTGCCCTGCCCAGCTGACTTCCGCGGCCATCGCGGGCAAGCAGATCGTCGAGCGCGCTGGCGAGTGCAGCTCTGTCACCGGGCTTGACCAGCAGCCCTGTCTTTTCGTGCTGGATCACGTCGCGAAGCCCGCCCGAGTCGAACGCGACGACCGGCGTCTCGCAAAGGAGCGCCTCGACCGCCACCAGACCAAGGCCCTCATCAACCGAAGGAATGACCACCGCTGCGGCGCGCTGGTAGAGCGGAGGAAGCTCGGCCTGAGAAAGCTGTCCATGCCAGCGGATACGCGAAGCGACTCCAAGTTGTTGCGCGAGCTGTTTCAGGGCTTCGCGATTCGGCCCGTCGCCCACGATGTCAAGAGACGCGGCGGGCGTCTTCATTGTGGCCAGCGCGTGCAGGAGGTGGTCCGCGCCCTTCTGGTCGTTGAGGCGGCCGACGAACAGCAGGCGCTGTCCGTCGCGCGACGCGCCTGGCCCGAACAGTTTGGTTGCGACGGGCATCGGAGCCACGGTCGGATGAACACCGGGGACGAGCGCTTCCGTTTCCTCCTTGAGCCACCTCGAGACGGTCGTGACAGCCGCGGAGTGCTTGAGAACGTGTCCGAAGAGTGGCTTGGCGACGCCAACCTTGCGAGCCAGGCGGACGTCGGTGCCATGAAGAGTCGTCACGAGAGGGATCCGAGCTAGCCCGCTGACCCATGTCCCCAC
>DASWBC010000124.1:0-6429 GCA_036390815.1 Gemmatimonadaceae bacterium | reverse complement strand
GACAACAGCCGTTCGGGGGAGCGCGTGGTTCGGGTACGAACGACAAGGCCGGGTCGAAGCTCAATCTCGTACGCTGGATCAGCGCGCGGACCATCAAAGAGACTTTCTCGCCGCCGACAGATTATCGCTACCCGTTCATGGATGCCGAGTAGCGCGCGTTCTTTTTGATCTCGGCGCCGGTCAGTCGGGAGGGGGTCCTCTCCGGCGCTACGCTCGCTTTCCCCGCCCGCACGCTTGCGCTTAGCGGGCACCCGAAGCCCCTAACTGCGCTCCCTCGCTCTGCTTGGTCGCGGGTCTCCTCCTCGCGCTCGCTTTGAGAAGCGTCTACGAGGACCCCCTCCCTCCGTCCCTGTCTTGAATCGCACGGGGCGCGACTCGCACCCATTCGCGCCACTCCAGCAGTGCTTCTTTCTCCCGACAGCGTCGTAAGACTGCTGCAATCTACGGCGGAGCAATCTACGGGCGGAGCAATCGCGCGACATCCCCGTGGACCGTGATCGCCGGAACGAAGAGGACGTTTCCCTTGTGAAGGTGAAGCGCCGAGTGGTCGTAGAAGATGCCGATCTCGGGTGAGATGCCCGCCGTGAGAGTGCCGATCCGGGCACCGAGGAATCCCCCCAACGTTGGCGAATCGTGAACGGCGCCCCTATCGAGCGGGATCACCTGCATCGCGCGGAGGCCGCCATAGGGTGTGAAGCGGTCGTTTTCTGGGGCTGAAGTAATGAGCGTTGCTTCCAGATGCGCGTGTTCCCCCCAGTTGACGATCCCGCCGCCAACCATGATCGCTGTCGCGGCTCCTGGAGCTTGGGAAACACCGTTCAACCGCCGCTTATAGTTGGCCACGATCCCACTGAAAGACGGTATGCGGACGCCAATGTCGGAATGGTCATCGAATCCAAACCGCACTTCTGGATCGACGCCATACCGGGGAAACGATCGCTTGTCGATCGAATCGTCAAAAGAATTCGGGACGATATAAACCGACGTGCTGTGCACGGTCGTCCCCACCGGAACCGGCTTGGCAGTGCTCCCGACAGTGAACGGTATGCACCCAACCGTGCAAATGATCGACCCCACGGCGCCAGCACGAGCTACGATTCTGAATGTCATGACTTAGCCCAGGTTAGAAGTTCGGATCCAACCTAGGCTCGCTCTCATATGCGGTCTTTACGTCATGTTACGTAGCACCGAGTCCCAAGGTGCGTAGAGCGCGAGCGAATGAACAGCGCTCTCGTCATGGACTCAGGCGCCGAGAATGTGGGTGAGCGCGCCAAGCGCCGAGAAGGATCTTCTGGCGTGTGCAGTTACAGATCTGTGTGGGAGAGGCGCGGTGTCCTCGTAGCGGCTTTCCAAAGCGAGCGCGAGGAGGAGACCGCGACTCGACCCAAACCGAGATGCCTTAGAAACGCGACGCTAGAACCTCGCCTCTACATATAGGTTTGCGCGCACGGATTTCTCCGGATAAATGCCTTTGGCGAGATCGATGCGAATGAGCCCGTCCATGAACGAAGCTCCGACCCCGGCGCCGCTCAAAGGCCGACCGGGATGCGAGAAGTTCGTGCGATCGCCCGCCCAGCCGAGATCACCGAACACGATCTTACGGAATCCCGTCGATCTGGTGCCGAACTCCGCGCTGGTCATCCAGAACGAATCCCCAATATCAGCGCCGGCTTTCTGGCCGCGCACCGTCTGCACGCCGCCGAGAAAGAATTGCTTCTGGATCGGGAGCCGGCCGCCCGACGTGCCGGCCCCGAGCGTGAGCGCACCGTCGAGCGCGCTGCCGAGCCCGTGCGAGAGAGTAGTCTGCAGCGAGCCGCGCGAGTAATCGAACGTGCCCGTGCCTCCCTCAAGCTTGATGTCGGTGAGCGCGCGGAACCCGTGCGGATCGAGCCCGTAAGACGAGTGATGCCCCACCGCCAGTCCGACGATCTTTCCGTTCACAGCGTTGATGTTCGTGAGATCGCCCTTCACGCCGCCCGGATGCGCGATCGCGAATTCCGTGTGCACCGTCGCATCAAACTGCTGCTCGGCGAACAGGCGCCAGTCGTTGATCAACCCGTAGTCCTTCTCGCCCTTCAGCTCCGCACCCCAGGTGCGGTAGTAGAATCCTTCGTCGCGCCCGAAGAAGAGCGCCGACACCGAGCTGCTGAAGCCAAGCGGATCACCCCAGTCATTCGAAGCGACGAGGCGGCGATAGACACCGACTCCGATCTTCCGCCGGCCATCGGTCCGATCGAGGGACAGCTCCCCATTGGGCGAGAGATCGGCGACGCCGAGCCGGAACAGCGCGTGGGTCGAGTACCCTCCGCCCAGCACCTGTTCGATAGCTAGAGCGCTCGACAATCCTTCGACGCGATTGAAGCGCGTGAACGGAAGTCCCCACGAGATGCTCGGCCTCTGCGGAGCGAACTCGGGTTGAGCGCCCAACGTCAGCGCCTCGGAGACCAGTGCATCGCGCTCGGCGGTTCCGAACACGGCTTCGCCTTCGTCGTAGATGGATTTGGGAAGCTCGCTCGAGCGCGCAAGCGCGGCCGTGTCGCACGGTGTCCTGATCAGAATCTGCAGATTTTCGTCTGATTTGACCTCTCTCCGGATCCGCTCCGTCCCCTGCTTGCACTCGTCGCGGCGGCGCTCTCTGCGGCCGGCACGCGACAGGGAGTCGGTCGCCGTGTCCGCGGGCGCGATGGCGACATCGGCGCCGAGTGGCTCGGTTCCGTTCACGCTCCCGTAGGTGTAGCGTTGCTCGAGTTTGAACGGGATGTGCATGAAGCTCACCTGCACCTCCCCCTCGATGGCTTGCGAGCGCGGGAGCCAGAAGCGCCCTTCATGAAGGCCGTATTCCACCGTGATGGCGCTGACGTTCGCCTTCATGGGCGTGATCATGGGCTTTACCCAGCGCGGGATGTCATCATCGGGGTCGTGCTCTTCCTCGTTCGCCTCCTTGGCGACGGCCATGATGTCCATCTCCTGCGCCATGCGATATACCGCGCGCACGAGCTGGCCGGAGGCCGCGTCGAACCAGAGCGAGCCGACCGCGACATTCCATTTGGGCTGGCGCGGGCGAATGCGAAGCTCGCGCAGCTCGATGCGTTGGCCGCCCGGAAGCTGGAAGCCGACCGAATCTCCCGATGCGTAGGTGTAGTACGCTTCCGCCCCGGACGCGAGCGGATGGATTACCTCGTTCTCGCTGACGTCTGCCTTGGCGAGGCCTGAGCCGATCCACAGCGTCTCGCGTCCCGGAGCGTAAGGAATGTCGGTATCGGAGCCGAGGTCGATGTCTCCCTTCCCGACCCCGTCGAGCATGGGAAAGGCGCTGCGAGCTCCTTTGACGTCGATGATTGCGCCCTTACCCCGCTGCCACACCACGTGGGATGCCCGCTCGCTCCGCAGCAGCAGTCGGTCGCGACCGATGTGCTTGAATCCCATTCCTACCGACAACCGCTCGTAGGCGCTCGCGTCGTATCCTGTGAGCGATGAGTCCTGGCTGAGTCTCGCTTCGCGCGCACGAAGCAGAAGGTCTCTGGCGCGTGGATCCTTGAACGCGCTTGCCAGGATTGCCGGCGTAACGGGCACCTTCTTGGCAAGACGGATTTCTTTTCTGACCGAGTCTCTGGCCCTGCCCCGGGCGCGCAACGAATCGCGCACCTGATCTCTCCTCACCGCGATCGAATCCCTCTTCGCGCGAGTCAAGCTGTCCTGCTTGTCCCCGCCGACCTGAAGCGTGGCGTGGGACTGCGCGAATACGACGACGGCGAGGAGCGTCAGCATTGTCAGTGGCCCGACGAACGAGGAATGGCGAAGGAGACGCCCAGCTGCCAGAGGACGAGATCGGTCTTGCTATTACGCGGATTCAGCGTGATGGAGCCGTCTGGGTTGTCGGTGATGTCGCCCTTTTTCAGATACGTCGCGGTCGCGCCATAGTGATATTTCGCGCCAAGATTGAGCGCGCCGATCGATTTCCCGAACGGAATCATCACCCCGCCGCCAAAAATCCAGGCGTGGGACCAGTCGTCGAGGTTGGTCGTATTGAGCACCGATTGCGAATTGCCGGTGCCGCGGATCGACGACTCCGTCCAGAAATAGGTTGCCCCTATTGCGGCGTTGGCGTAGGGACGGAACCAGCCGTCTGGAATCTGTAGCTGGGCGCCGATGGAGCCGAAACCGATGCGATTGTCCGTGTCGAGATCCACCGAGAGACGGCCCGAGATCGGAAACCCTATCAGCTGGCTCTCGTGTCCGTACTGAACGCCACCCAGGTCCGCGCGGAGATTGAAGTAGCCTTTTGGATCGAGCCTGAACATTCCCGTCAGATCGAACCCGTATCCGTTCGGAACGTTGTTCGCGAACTCGCCCTTCGGCTGCGAGATTGTGAGATCGCCACCGAGCGAAAAGCGTGAAGGAATCTGATCGCCGTAGGGGGCGATCTGCGCATCGACAACCGACGCCGACGCGAAAATGAAAGCAGTGCTCAGTACCAACACGGCTTTGGACTGCATAGTTTCTCTCCCTCGGGTTTGGAACCAGCGTTGGCAGGGACGGTGCCCAGTCTTCAGCAAACGCTATATCATGTTACGGTAAGAGGTTACAACGAGTTTCAGCCGGCTGAAACTCGTTGTTGCCCTCTCCACGTGACACTCCTTGTCGTTCTATGGTGACACCTTTGAATAATTCTGGCTCGGCGCTCCGTGTTGAGGGGCTCCGGAAAGCCTACGACGACGTCGTCGCCGTCGATGGGCTGAATCTCCAGGTCCAGACTGGCGAGTGCTTCGGACTTCTTGGCCCCAACGGCGCCGGGAAGACGACCACGATCGAGATCTGCGAGGGCCTTCTCGCCGCCGACTCGGGCCGTGTCGAGGTGCTCGGCCGGCACTGGGAGTCGGATGCCAGCGATCTCCGCGAGCTGCTCGGGATCCAGCTTCAGGATACGCAGCTGTCCGAGAAGCTCACCGTGGATGAGACACTCACACTTTTCCAGAGCTTCTATCGCGACGCGCGCGACGTCGGGGAAGTGATAGATCAGGTCGAGCTGGGAGAAAAGCGCTACTCGCGAGTTGGCGGATTGTCCGGTGGTCAGAAACAGCGCCTCGCGGTCGCATGCGCGCTGGTCGGAAACCCGCAGCTCCTCTTTCTCGACGAGCCGACGACCGGCCTCGATCCTGTCTCGCGCAGACAGCTCTGGGAGCTGATCTCGATGTTTCAGGCGGAGGGAAGGACGATCGTTCTCACGACCCACTACATGGAAGAGGCGGAGCGCTTGTGCGACCGCGTGGCCATCGTGGATCATGGGCGTGTGATCGCCCAGGGAACGCCACGCGAGCTGATCGACAATGTGGATGTCTCGCATCTTCCGCCACCGGAGCCGAGAAAGACCTCGGCGACTCTTGAAGACGTGTT
This sequence comes from Gemmatimonadaceae bacterium, assembly GCA_036390815.1. GTDB lineage: Bacteria > Gemmatimonadota > Gemmatimonadetes > Gemmatimonadales > Gemmatimonadaceae > UBA4720. The sequence continues at coordinate 1,035 of DASWBC010000124.1, read as the reverse complement.
CGTATCGCTAACGGGAAGGACTCTGCGCGATGAGTGATCCGCGTCCGTTGGACCCCGAAGAGGGTCGCGCCAGAACCAGGCGGGTGCCTTTTCCGCTCACCGAGGAACAGGCTTCCCGCCCGCGCCGACCGTTCATGCGGCGTCCTTTCATGAAGCGTTCGATGGTTCAGCTCACGCTCGTGCGCTTCCGCGAGTTCATTCGCGAGCCCGAGGCAGTCTTCTGGACGTTCATCTTCCCCATCCTCCTCGCGGCAGGATTGGGAATCGCCTTCAGACAACGCGGGCCGGACAAGGTGCAGGTCGGCATCGTCATGGGTTCGGCGGGAAGCGCCGCGGTTGCTCAATCTCTCGCCAGGGATTCCACTCTCGTGGTTACGACGTACGATGACAGTGCCGCGGCCCGCGCTCTTCGCACGGGAAAGGTTGCGCTGCTCGTTGTTCCCGGATCGGCAAAGGACAGCGTCCGCTACGTCTATGATCGCGGACGAAGCGAAGCGGTGAACGCTCGCTTGATGGTGGACCGCGCCGTCCAGACCGGGGCGGGTAGAGTGGACGCGGTTCGCGCGACCGATACTTACGTGACCGAAGCCGGCTCACGCTACATCGACTTCCTCATTCCCGGCCTGCTCGGCATGAATCTCATGGGGAGCAGCATCTGGGGACTGGGGTTCTCCATCGTCACGGCGCGCAGCAAGAAGCTGCTCAAGAGATTGATGGCGACGCCGATGTCGCGCGCCCAGTATCTCCTTTCGTACCTGTGCTCGCGACTCGTCTTCCTGATTCTGGAAGTCGTAACCCTCGTTGGGTTTGGGCACTGGGCGTTCGGCGTTCCCCTGCGCGGCTCGCTCGCGACACTGTTTCTGATCTGCCTGCTCGCGGCGATCTCCTTTGGCGGTCTGGGGCTGCTGACGGCATCACGGGCGCGCACGACGGAAGCCGTATCGGGAATCATGAACTTCATCATGTTGCCGATGTGGATTTTCTCCGGCGTGTTCTTCTCATCCGCGAATTTTCCGCACGTCGTTCAGCCGTTCA
>DASWBC010000123.1:0-5135 GCA_036390815.1 Gemmatimonadaceae bacterium | reverse complement strand
TTGGAGACTGGGATGAAGCTTTAGAGAAGAGAACGGCAGAATGGCGCCTGGAAAAAGGATTGAATATTCGAATGTCCTGAAAGGTACCTAGGTCACGCCTTCCGCCGGTGACGACCTACCCCGAATGCACTATTGAGGTGGTTAACCGCGGCGAAAGCCTAGAGTCGGAACAAATAACTGATTTTCCCAAAGAATCCGTCCCGTGTTCGCCGTAGATCCTGGAACCTGAACTCTCGTGGCTCCTCGAGCGTCGAGCCATATCCCAGATACACGAGAGTGCCGGGAACCGGGCGGTAGCTGAACAGCCAATCGGTCGAGAATTCGTTCGTCGTCTCGCCCGAGTCGAGCACGCCATCTACAAGGATCGGATTTCCATTCCGGTCTCGAAGCGTCGATCGTGACCGCGCGGCGTACTGCCCCACCAGCCGGAGGAAGATCGGCGGGCTCACCTGGTACTCCACCTTGATGCGCGGAATTGTTTCCGATGAGAATCGCGAGCCGTCCGATTTGTGCGCGATTGTCAGTCGAGAAAATTGAAGCGAGCTTCGAATCGCCGTAGTTGGTCTGATGTCGAGCGCCGCGTCAATTCGTGAGCTGTTGCCGGGCGCAGCTTCGCGAAAAATGGGCACGCGCCCTTCTGTGATACTCGCTGTCCCACTGAATACACGGTATGTCGGCGTGGTTACGCTGAACGACCCGCCCAGTTCATCCTTCTCCGGCGGCGGCACGATGAAGGCCGTAGTGTCCGTCACCGTCCCGACCGAACGCTGAATCGTCAAGCCCGTGTACAGCGCCGGATCAAACGCAAAATAGCTGTGCGTGATCGCGCCGCTCAACTGCCACCCGCCGCGTAGAGTGGCACTTGGTTGAATCGACTCGCTGCTCTCCGCCGGCCCGTGCCCGGCACCTGCATTGTTCCAGATTCGATCGAGGCCGAAGAAGGAGCCATAAGTCTGCACCAGCGCGCCTTGAGCTCCATAGAAGCTGAGCCGGTTAAATGCTCTTCCCTCGATGATTCCGGTACGATTCACAAAACCGGCAGCGGCGTTAAAGCCCGGGTCAAGCGATCTGAGCGTATAGTGAAAACCCCACGCGCGGCCGGTTCGATCCCAGTCCGCCTGGAGAAGCGATCCATTCCGTCGATTGCGCACGCTGTCCGTCCACGACTCGGCGGCCTGGAACTGCGCGAAGTAGAGTTTCGAGTGATAGAACCGGAAATCACCGGCCGCTACGCGCGAGTAGCTGGCGCCATCTTCGCGCGCGGTGAGCACCGCGCCCAGCGTGTTGCTGGAGCCAAAGTCGTATCGGATCCGCGACACGCCAAACAATGGCGAGCGATTGCCCGCCCATGAGTATTGCCTGTCGTCGGCCACCACCATCGACGCGATGTTGGTCCCGCCAAGTTTTCCGGCGAGCTTGACCCCACCCAGCGGCGCGACGATCTGTCGAGTGTAAATCAGTTGATTGGGAGAATCGAACAGCTCGAGTCCATCGAGGAAGAACGGCCGCTTCTCCGGATAGAACAGCGCAAATCGCTCGTTGAGCAAGACCTGTCCGACGTCGGCTTCGACCTGCGAGAAATCAGGATTGATCGTCCCGTTGAGCGTGAGATTCTGCCTGATCCCCCACCGCGCGTCGCCGCCCAGCTCGCCTTTCTGCTGATAGTCACGGCCGTTGCCGATCGTCGGTGACCGGTCTGCCTTCGCGGTCACTGTCGGCGTCGCTTCGAGAACAAGCCCGCGCCTTAGGTCGTGCAGCCCATCGAGCGTTCCCGATTGCGCGAGGAAATTCGCGTTGGCGCGAATCGCCGGTGCCCACGTGTCCTGAAAGCCCGAGTGCTGCACCCGCCGAAGGATGTGAATCCCCCAGCTCTGAACCCTCGCGTCCTGATACCGAAGACTCTTGAACGGTATCCGCACCTCGACCTCATACCCGCCCTCGACCAATCGTCCCTTCGACTCGAAGAAGTAGTCGGGGTTGAGATCGACGCTTCCCTCGAGCGGATTCATTGTTCGAAATCCACCACCGGTTGCTGAAGGGCCTCCCGCGCCGCCCGCGAACTGCGCGCTCCGCGTACCGTCCTGCTGAACACCGTACGGGTTGACGCCGAATAGAAACGCGATCTGTCGCGCATTGTCGGTATCGAGCAGGATCTGGATCTGATCCTCGCTGTCGATATTGTCGCGATTTGCGTGCGTCGCGCGCACGACGTTGCCGTGGATCTCGCGCGCGCGAATCCCGAAGTAGATTGCGTCGGGCGCGTACCACACCAGAACCTCGGTGGGCTCGTCGGCCGGACGACCATCGACCGGTTGATACTGCGAAAAGCCGGTGAGCCGAGCGGCTCTGCGCCATACGGGCTCGTCGAGGGTCCCGTCAATACTGGCCACTGTATCGATTCTCGGGACATCGACGTGCGTGCGATTGGCGCGCCCGTCGTACACGAGCGATGAGTCCTGGAGCAACGCCGCAGCCAAGAGCGTGAGGATCATGAGGCTAATTTATCCCCGCCTGACTTGTCGCACGACCACGGGATCATAGCAACCATTTGGACGCCGCTCCACACTAACGGTCATGACGCCCACACTTCGCTTTCTCTTGCCGATGTCCGTCCTCGGCGGCTCCATGGCGGCACAACAACCATCCGTTGGCACCGAATCGGCTCGCCCATCGCCAATTTCTCAGACCGAGCTCGTGCGGCGGCTGACGACTTCACTCGACAGTCTCGGCAAGGTTGGCCAGTTCTCCGGCGTTGCGGTTGTAGCGAAGAATGGCGCGCCCGTCTTTCAGCGCTCCTACGGAATGGCGGATCGTGAGCGACGTGTTGCCAACAATCCGGAGACGGCCTTCAACCTCGGTTCCATCAACAAAATCTTCACCCAGATTGCGATCCTCCAGCTGCGCGCCACGGGCAAGCTCGATCTCGATTCGACCCTTGCCACCTATTGGCCGGACTATCCCAACAAGGAAGTGGCGCGCAAGATCACGATTCGCCAATTGATGCGCCACACGTCCGGAATCGGAGGCAACATCTTCGACCCGCCGGCTGGTGGGAAGAGAAACGATATCCGCTCTCTCGAGGATTACCTCCCGCTGTTCGTGAATCAGCCGCCGGCATTCGAGCCGGGAACACGGAACGCATACTCGAACGCGGGATATGTCGTGCTCGGTCTCCTGATCGAGCGACTGTCGGGCGATGATTATTACACCTACGTGCGGGAGCATATCTTCAAGCCGGCGGGGATGACGCACACAGGATCATTTGCAGTGGATTCACTGCCACCGAACACTGCAATTGGATATACTCGCGGTGATGAGAATGCTCCACTGAGCACGCCGCTCCGTCCGAACAGCCGAGATCTTCCCGGACGCGGGAGTTCGGCAGGCGGCGGTTATTCCACCGCGCAGGATCTCGTGAAATTCGTGCAGGCATTGCGCGAACAGCGGATTCCAAACGGTGTACCGGCGGGGCTGGGAATCGCCGGTGGCTCGGGCGGAATGAACGCGGTCGTCGAGGGAGGTCTTCCCGGCGGGTACGATCTGATCGTGCTTGCGAACCTCGATCCTCCAGCGGCGGAGCGCGTAGCCCGAATGACGAGAGACTGGCTCGGAGTCCACGATGACGACGGTGGCGGCGGCCGCTGACCTAGGCCGTGACTTAAGGAGTTAACGCTCGACTGCGGGTGTTAACGCGCTAGCGTCCGCATTCATGTGGCACCCGAATTGTATGTAATGGGATTCCCGTCTCTTAAGCGAGTTCTATACATGAAGATGTCAAACACGCAGCGGCTGCACGCTCTGGCCGCGCTCCTGGTGATCGGCTCCGTGGGCGCGAGCGCGTGCGCAAGTATGAACAAGAAGGAAGAGGGAGCAGTGATCGGCGCCGCGACCGGCGCCGCGGTAGGTGGTGTGATCGGCAACCAGACAGGCTCGACGGCGAGAGGTGCCATCATCGGCGCAGTGGTCGGCGGTGCGGCTGGCGCAATCATCGGGCACCAGATGGATCAACAGGCAAAGGAGTTGAGCCAGACCATCCCGGGCGCGACAGTCGCGCGCGTGGGCGAGGGAATCGAAGTGACCTTCGCTTCAGGACTCCTCTTCGCATTCGACTCGGATCAGATTCTGCCGACGGCCGGGACGAACCTGACAGAGCTTGCGAAGAGCCTGCAGAAGTATCCCGACTCGCAGCTGCTCATCGTCGGGCACACCGACAACGTGGGCGATGCCGCGTACAATCAGCGTCTTTCGGAGCGCCGCTCGAATTCAGCGGCCGCGTACCTCGCCGCACAGGGTGTAGACAGATCCAGACTCGCTGCATCTGGCAAGGGCGAGTCCGAGCCTGTGTCTACCAACGACACGGATGCGGGTCGGTCGCAGAACCGGCGAGTCGAAGTGGCAATCTACGCGAGCGAGGCGTATCGCCAGCGCCTTCTGAAGAGCAACACCGGCGACTAACGCCGTTCTACCGCTGATAGTTGCCCCATCCGGCCTGACATCGCCGGGTGGGGCAACCGGTTACGCCGCCCCCTTCCGGCCGGCGAACACAAGAGCTCCGCCGATTACGATGGCGGCGATTCCTACAACGGGCGTCACCATGCCGCGCTCCTGCGAAGTGACCTTCAGAGGTCCGACCTCGACTTCGTTATGGCTTTTCGTATACGGTATTCCGCGCATCGCAACGACGACTAAGCCGCAGACGATGAGAAGCACACCAATCCAAGCAAGTGGCCGCATTATCACTCCGTAACGGGATTACAAATGCTGCGGCATGCGGGGTTTCGCTGCAAGGCGCAGAGGCCTTTATTTCTCATGCGTAGCGCACCATACGATCGGATTGGTGAAGGAAGTGGGTCTCCACCACACCGACTCGTCGTTGATTCACAATCTTCTCAAGCGCTTTGTGGCTGAAGGATGGTATGCAGCGGAGATCGTTTCTCAAAGGTGCGGGAGCTGTTACCGTACTTGTTGCGGGCGGAGGAGTCTGGCGCGCATACGATCAAGGTGTATTCAGCGTCGGGAAGGGTCCGGCTTACGAGCCATGGCAAGACTGGCGTACTAACTCGCCGGACGGTCCTCTCGTCCTGGTGCGGGCTGCGATTCTCGCCGCCAGCCCGCACAACACACAGCCCTGGCTG
>DASWBC010000122.1:0-3201 GCA_036390815.1 Gemmatimonadaceae bacterium | reverse complement strand
TCCGATAGTGGTCTTGATGTGACCTGAGGTAGCCGAGCTGTGATTCGTGTAGAGGATGTTGAAGTTCAAGCCCGGGTTGAGGTATCCAAACCACAATCCTGCGCCAGCCGCATTGTGCCAGCCGCCGGGTGAATTGCCGTTCACATAAACCCGCCCGACATCGGTGAAGCCGAGCGCTCCGACATCGAGCGGAAGTATGAACGGAAACTTGGCTATCGGCACTCGAAGCTCGGCCGTTCCATACACCGATGCGTCGCCGGCGAATCGCTGTTTCTCTTCTGTCCTGAACGACTCCGATCCTCCGAGAAACGCCGCGTCGAAATAAGGAAAATTGCCCCACAGCTTCTTTCCGCCGCCGCGGAACGCGAGCACGGGCTTCTTGGCGACCGGCAACGTGAAATAGGCTGCTGCAAACCCGTCGACCGATTCGTAGTGGTTCACGACGTCCCAGATTGCCGGATATCCTGCTCCCGCGACGTCGAGGACAAATCGCGGTTTGAGGGTGTCCGGAAAATATTGACTGACGTATTTACTATCGAGGTGCGCCTTCAGCCGCACGCCCGCCTGTCCGAATTTCGCGAAGCCGTAGGGCCGCTGCTGCGCAATGAATCGATTGGCGAGGCTGTCGGTCGTCGTATACCGAACGATCGGGCCGATCGAGATGTCGCTGACCTGACTGAACGACTTGCCGATCCCGGGATTCACCTCCCACTGCCGCTGCCGGACGTCGTAGAGACTTACCCGCAAGTCCGGAAGGTCGTTGCCGAAACCCTTGAAGTTCACGATCTCGAACTGTGACATGTGGGCGGTCACCGGAAGGTGCACGTCCGATCCTTCGAATCGTTTATCCAGGTTGCTGCGGATCCGGAAGCGATTGCTCTTCGCCGAATAAGCGACATCCGCTTCCGCCAAACTGGAATACGGTACGGTGCGGAATCCGTATGAATAGCGCGCCAGACCCACGACTGGATAAATCCCGAGACCGCGCTGCGAGTGCACTCCCCCTACGGGCTTCACCGTCGTGCCGTTGTCCCTCAACGGAGGTAGCAGTTTTCCGTAAGCGCTCACCCACGGCCGGCGATTGAAGTAGTGGTTGAACGCGTTGTCGACGTTGATCTTCTCATCGATCGTGTCCTTCGCGTACTTCACGTTCTGTACGGCTCCGCCGTCGTAAAACCGGGTCGGGTTTCTCTTGCCGCCCACGGTCGAAAGATCGACGAAGGTGTTGGTCCCGTTGCCGCCTATGATCCTCACCGGGATACTGCGTCGGACGTTCCCTTCGACAGTAGCCCGGTCATCGCCGCCGTGCAGGTAGATGCGAATCTCCTTAGTCTCACCCAGGTCGAACCGCCGGCTGAAGTAGGGAGCGTCGTTGCCGGACTGGATGCGAACATCCACGAGCCCCTCGCCGGAGCGCACCACAGTCAACTGATCGTCGGCATCAGTGCCATGGATGTCGGCAACGCGCCATAGCTCGTGGTAATAGCGATCGGCTGCGTCGCGGAGCCTGTTGCGCCGTGCCTTGAGCTTGGCGGCAACCCTGGGTGAAACGCTCGCATACTCCGGCGGCAGCGCTCTCATGGCGTTGTCGATCACCGGATCGGTGATTCTCGCCATCAGGCTGGCCGCTACCGAATCCCAAACCGTTTTGTCCAGGCTTCCAAGCATGCGGCGGTCGAACTCGCCGGCGTTGGCGAACAAGTGCGTGGGGTTCGGATACTCGTTGTCGAATGTGATGAGATTCGGCTGCGCGTAGCGCGCGATGCGCATCACCAGCCCCTCGTACGAGACGAACGCCTTGTCGCGATCAACGGCAATGGGCTGCCACGGCATCTCATCCTTCTTTCCGATGCGCGCCCATTTCCATTGGTCGGGATGCCGGTCGTTGTCGCCAATCAGCAGATCGAACTCGCGGGCGGTGAGCAGAGCACGCGCATCGACCTGCGTCTTCGCGTCAGTATTGATTCGTCCGAGCAGCGTGTCGCTGCCGATGATCTTGCTCGCGCCCGCGAATCCGGTACCGTCTTTCGGTACTGCCGGGCGCTCCTCGATCTCGCCCAGCATACCGGCAAATTCCTTTCGGAACTCGCCGAGCGCGGGATCGTCCGGCATCATCATGACGACCGGAGCGGGATGCAGCACCCCGGCCACGGTTTGCATCGGAGCCGCCGCGATCGCCCCCAGGGGATGCGAGGCGCTCCCCTCATCACGGACGACGTACCACACGATCGTGCCCCTGTACTGCGCGGGCAGGACGGTGGATGCCTTGCGAACCGAGCGGAAGACGAACTCCGAGCCGTCTGCCGCGGCGAACCGGAGCGACACGGTTTGTGCGCCGCCCCCTTTCTCGGTCGGCTTCAGACCGCCGTGGAACGTCCTCAGGTTGAGAACCGGCACCCTTATTGGCGTCGTCCATTCGGCTCGATAGTTGTCACCCAGGAAGAAGCGATGAAAGCTTCCCGCCTCGAAGATTTCTCCCGGGATGACGACGGTGTCCGATCCGGCCCTCTGTGCGCCCGCGCTAGAGACTCCTGCGGTCAGGAGGGCCGCCGCCATTGACAGAACACGGCGCGATGCAATGGGATTTCTTCTATTCACAACTTGCCCGGTTTATTGTGGCCGCCATTTGTACAGCGTTATCGCCGCTGGCTTCACGTTCGCTTCGTCGCTTATCAGCAGAATGCTGTCTTTGGTGATGGCCACTCCCTCCGGCTGGCGGTGGTCGCCCGGCAGCGGTTCGGAGCGCATGACGTCACCGTCGGGCGTGAGAACGACAAGCCCCTTCTCGTGCGATGCGATGATCACGTAGTTCCGCGTGAACGGATCGATGGTCATGTCGGATGGCCTGAAATTCTTCCACTTGTTCGATCCCACGAGTTGCTTGAGCGGCACCTGGATAACCGAGAACGTGGCGCGATTGAGCGGGAGCGGCATGCGGTATATCACGAGGTCCTTCGGCGCTTCCTTGTCGAGAATCCTCTTGCACACCATCACCAGACGCGTGCTGTCCGGCTCATAGGCGAGACTCTCGAATTCACATTTCTTGCCCAGTCCCGTATCGAACATCATGAACTGAACCTGTTGTCCGTCGGTGCCCTCCCTGAATCTGAACAGCTTGCCATCGCTCGCCATCAAGTAGATGTCGTTGCCGGCGATTGTGATCGCTTCGAAGTCCTCTTTCTGATTTCCGACGAGCGAAAA
>DASWBC010000121.1:0-4715 GCA_036390815.1 Gemmatimonadaceae bacterium | reverse complement strand
GCGATCCAGCACCTGGCGGGCATGCGCACGGCGAAGGTCATCGTGGCGATCAACAAGGACAAGGACGCGCCGATCTTCAAGGTTGCCGACTACGGTATCGTTGGCGACCTGTTCGAGGTGATTCCAGCGCTCACCGAAGCGGTGCGCGAGGCGAAGAAGCACCACTAATGGTCGAAGCACTGTGAAGCTCCTCGAGACAGTGGAACACGGTTAATGGCAGGAAGCCGGGCGAAGCTTCTTCCCAGCGCGCATCGGACGCCGCTCCCTTTGGAGCGGTTGATCCTGACGGAGCCGCCCGACGCCGAGGCGGTGCCGATGGATGTTCTCTTTGTCGGCGGCGGTCCGGCGGGCTTGGCCGGAGCGATTGCGCTCGCCAGGATGGTAAAGGCCGACAACGAAGCCGGTGGAGATCTGGGCGATATCCAGATCGGCGTTCTGGAAAAAGCCGGTGCGCTCGGAGAACATTCGCTGTCCGGCTCAGCCGTCAATCCGATCGCCTTCCGGACGCTCTTTCCCGAGCTCAAGGACAAGGATTTTCCGTTTCGCGCGCCCGTGGACGCGGAGCGCGTCTACTTCCTGACCGAAAGTCGCGCGGTAAGGATGCCGACGCCGCCGACGATGCAGAATCACGGCAACCAGATCGCGTCAATCTGTGAGATCGTGCGCTGGCTCGGCGAAAAAGCGGAAGGACTTGGCGTCAACATCTTCACCGGGTTCCCGGCCGCGTCGCTCTTGGCCGAAGGCCAGCGGGTGATTGGCGTTCGAACTACGCCGTCGGGTCTGGCTAGAAGTGGCGACCCGGGAAGCGGCTATGCCCCACCCACCGACATCACGGCCCAGATCACCGTGCTGGCGGAGGGATCGCGCGGGACTCTCTCGCAAGCGTATCTCGAGTGGCAGAAGATCTCGTCCGACAATCCCCAGATCTTTGCGCTCGGCGTGAAGGAAATCTGGGAGACGCTCAAGCCGCTCGACGCCGTCGTGCACACGCTCGGCTGGCCAGTCCCGCGGGATTGCTTTGGCGGCAGCTTCATGTATCCGCTCAGCCGGAATCTCATCGCGCTGGGCATCGTCGTCGGGCTCGACTACAAGCGAACGTCGGATGACATTCACGAGATGCTGCAGCGGATGAAGTTGCACCCGCTCTTCCGCGATCTGCTCGAGAGCGGAGAGATGGTCGAGTGGGGAGCGAAGACGATTCCGGAAGGCGGCTACTACGCGATTCCAAAGCGCCGCCACGGCGACGGGCTCATGATCGTCGGCGATTCCGCCGGCTTCGTCGAAGTCGCGTCGCTCAAGGGAATCCACTACGCGATGCAGTCGGGCATTTTCGCGGCGCGTGCCGCGTTTGATGCGCTGAAAAGAAAGGACACTTCGTCCGCGTCGCTCAAGGCCTACGATGCGATGGTGGAGGGAAGCTTCATCGCGAAGGATCTCCGCCGCCGCCGCAATATGCGCCTCGCGTTTCAGGAGAGCAGCTTTTATGTCGCGGGTTTCAAGGCGGGTCTCATGACCGTGACGGGTGGTGTGTTACCCGGTGGCAAAATAAAATCTCACGACGATGCCGACGTCCCGCGCGAGGTCGTGCCGTCAGAGCCGTTTGTGCCGGACGGAAAGCTCACCTTCAGCAAGCTCGACGCGGTTTTCAAATCCGGCAACGCGACGCGCGACGACATTCCATCGCACCTCATCGTCGGACCCGACATCACGCCCGAAGTCGCGGAACTATACACGCACATGTGTCCGGCGGGCGTTTACGAGCGGGACGGTGAGCGGCTGGTCGTCAGCCCCGCCAACTGCATCGACTGTAAGGCAACGGACGTGATCGGGCCGAGATGGACACCCAGGGAAGGGGGAAGCGGGCCCAAGTACCGCCAGATGTGATCGACTAACCGCGCCCGATCTCGTAGATATCGATCTTCTGCTTGATCTCCCCGGCCTCGAACGGCCGGGTTTCTTTTTCGCGGATCTCGAGCCCGTGCGTCGCGCACGACTCGACAAAGATCGGCGCGGCAACGCGTCCCGGATCGGCGATCAGCGCGATCCCGCCAGGTGCCAACAGCCGCAACAGAAGGACAGGCAGCAACTCGGCGTATTCCTTTTCGTACAGCACATCCGACGCGAATACGAGATCGAACGTCCCCAGATCCTCGGGGAAATGCCTCCAATCCACCATCCGGGTGCGCGCCGTCGTTCCGAGATTCCGAAAGACATTCGCGCGCGTGACATCGAGCGCGTCCACATAGTAGTCCGTTGACAGAACGTCGAACCCGGCGCTTGTCGCCGCCAACGTGCTCAGGCCAACGCCACAACCCAGCTCGAGCGCCGTGCGCCCCAGGCCCGTGAGCTCCAACAGCTTTTCGGCGAGGACAATGGACGACGGCCACACATCGGCCCAGTAGGGAAGCCGCTCGTCCATGACGAAATCCTCTTCGCGAATGAGATCGTCCGCGTTCGCGGGCTTGAGGATGCTGAAGGTGCGCGCGTCTATGGTCGCGTCTTCGATCGAAGTTCGGAAACGCCGGGTGAGCGCGACGACGAGCGCGTCACCATCGAGGACGGCGACCTTGCCGAGGTTCGAGAGATCTCCGGCGTCGATCACAGCGAGAAGGCCGACGTCTCTTCGAGGCTCTGATCCAGCATCAGCGCTTTCAGCTGTGATCCCTTCGCAACCTTCGGCGAAGTTGCAGGCACGATCAGCAGCGCGTTCGCCCTCGCCATGGACGTCAGCGCACCCGAGCTCTGCTGCCCGGTAAGACGCGCGACGAGCGCTCCATCGTGATTTCTCGTCACGATCGCGCGCAGAAAATGGGTGAGCTTGGCGCTGATCTTCACATCTTCCTCCACAATCACCGTTACGGTCCGGCGGAACATCGCCGAATGGCCCTGCATCTTCCTCAACGCGGGCCGGACGAACAACTCGAAGCTCACCATCGCCGAGACTGGATTGCCCGAGACTCCGAGCCACGGGACATCATTGAGCATTCCAAAGGCCAGTGGCGCCCCGGGACGCATTTTCACCTTCCAGAACTTCAGCTTCCCTCCCACCGCCGCAAAGACGCTGCGCGTGTGGTCGAGATCGCCGACCGAGACGCCCGCCGACGTGAGAATGAGATCACAGTCGCCCGCGCTCTCGAGCTTTCTCTTCAGCGACGCCTTGGTGTCGGCTGCGATTCCGAAGTCGATGGGTTTTCCGCCGGCGACACGCGTCAGTGCGTCCAAGGTGTAACTGTTCGACGACACGATTCTGCGCTGCGCGATCACTTCGTCGAAATCGTCGATGTCGACCAGCTCGTTCCCGGAGCTGATGATCGCGACGCGCGGCCGCTTGAACGCCTTCACCTGCGCCACGCCGCTCGAGGCCAGCACGCCCATCAGCGCCGGCCTGACAGGAGTTCCGCGCCTCGCCAGTACATCGCCGCGCTGATAGTCCTCGCCCGCCTGCCGGATGTTCTTCCACACGTCAGCGGCTTGGCGAATCTCGACTTTCGCGCTGCCGCCGTCGGTGTGCTCTTTTCGAATGACGGAGTCCGCGCCCTCCGGCACCGGCGCGCCCGTCATGATTCGCATCGCCTCGCCGCGCCTCAACGGTCTCGGGGCGAATGCGCCTGCTGCTATCGTCGCTACCACGCGCAGCCTCACCGGCTCGCCGCTCATGACCGGAGTGATGTCCGCCGAGCGGACCGCGTAGCCATCCATCGACGAGTTGCTCCACGGTGGCATCGTCACCTTCGCGGTGATATCCTCGGAGCAAACTCGCCCGAGCGCCCGACGGAGGGGAACGGATTCGACGTCGAGCTGCCTGATCTCGGCCATGATGCTCGCGCTGGCTTCCGCGACCGTCAGCACGGGCTGATCATGGCGGCGCCGTTTTGAAGTCGACACAAGACGTCAATGCGCGCGGTAGGCTGCGAGCGCGGAAGCGATCTGATCCGCCACGTCGGTGACCGCGGAGCTGGGCGTCGTCCAGTTGTTGGCGAGGATGCTGAAGATGAGGCGTTCGCCATCGGCGGTCGTGACGTATCCGGAAAGGGAACGCGCCGCCGCGATCGAGCCGGTTTTCGCATGCACGTTTCCCTCGGCGGGCGTTCCTTTCATTCTGTCCTTGAGTGTGCCGTCGACGCCGGCAATCGGCATCGCGTTGTAGTAAACGGCGAACGCTGTGTCCTGTTGAATCTTGTCGAGCACTTTCACGATCGTCTCCGGAGAAACGAGGTCGTGGCGCGAAAGTCCGCTTCCGTCGCGGATCACGAAACCGTCGGACTGCGCGCCCCAGGCGAGCAGCTGTTGTCCAACGATCTTCCGCGCGCTGTCGGATGTCCCCATTCCTCCCCGCTCGAGCCCGATCGTCTTGAACAGAATCTCCGCGATCTGGTTCTGTGACGGCTTCATGAGCGCCGGAATGATGTTCCGCATTGGAAGGGAGACGAACGTGAACAGCGTGTCCATCTTGAAGGGCGTCGACATGATGCTGTCGATGACACCCGCTTCAACCGTGATGTGCTTTCGCACCAGTGCGTCGTTGAGCGCATTGAGGTATCCCGTTGCCGGATCCTTTGCCGGGCCCGAGTAGAGACTGTCGCGCACGGTGTCAGGCGGGGGACGCGGCGTCGTCGGTGCCATTCCCTCGTTGAAGATCAGCTCGTCCACACCCGCGCCGTAGTACTCGCCGAGGTCGTCCCACTCCCAGCCGTAACCGTGGATGGAATCAGGGA
>DASWBC010000120.1:0-8205 GCA_036390815.1 Gemmatimonadaceae bacterium | reverse complement strand
TGACGTGCGTGACTTCCAGATCCGGCGCACCCTTGACCGCTTGCTCGTCCCCTACGACCGCAAAACCATGGTTCTGCGACGTGATCAGGACCCGCCCCGTCTCGACTTCCTTTACGGGGTGATTTCCGCCGCGGTGTCCGTAAGGCATCTTCGAGGTCGAGCCACCGAAGGTGAGTCCCAACAGCTGATGCCCCAGGCAAATGCCGAAGATCGGCACTCCCTTGGAGGCAAGTGTTCGAATGATCTCGGGAGCGTACGACACCGCGTCCGGGTCTCCGGGCCCATTCGACAGAAAGATTCCATCCGGATCGTCCGCTAGCGCCGCATCCGCGGATGTGTCGGCGGGGACTACGGTTACGCGGCAATCATTTTCATCGAACAGTCTCAGGATGTTGCGCTTGATTCCGTAGTCATAGGCGACGATGTGGTGACGTGCCCGCGGATCTCCCCAGGTATAGCGCTCCCGTGTAGACACGCGGGACGCGAGATCCAGACCTTCCATCGACGGGCACGCGTCGAGTGCCAACCTGCTCTCCTCGCCGGGCTCAATGCCGGCCCCGATGACGCCGCGCATCACCCCAGCCGACCTCAAGTGTCGAGTGAGGCGGCGAGTGTCAACATCTTGGATAATCGGGACTTGAGATCCGGCAAGCCAATCTCCGAGTCCATTGGTGGCGCGCCAGTTCGAGTACGTCTGGGACAGCTCGCGAACGACCACTCCGGCGACCTGCGGAGCGCTGGATTCCGGGTCTTCGGCGTTGACGCCATAGTTGCCGATCTGTGGCGCCGTCATCACGACGATCTGTCCTCGATACGAGGGATCGGTGAAGACCTCCTGGTAGCCGGTCATGTTGGTCGTGAAAACGACCTCGGCGACCGCGGGGAGCAGGGCGCTGTCCGACCCGGCCAGCCGGCCACGAAAAAGGGTTCCGTCCTCAAGGAGGAGGAACCCCGGCTCACTGATGCGCGACTCGGCTGCCAACGTTACCGCTTCGGAGTGGTAGCGGGAGGTTTGGCAGTCTTGGTTCCGGCGGGAGCGGTGGCCGCCGGAGCTGGCTCGAGCGGAACCGCTGGAGCCGATGTCGGCGGAGGCGCCACGTTCTGGGGCTGAGCGCCCAGACCTTTCTCGAGGACCGATCGCGGCGCCGACGTGTGCGTCGACATGATTTGAAGGATGAAGCAGAGACCAAGGAAGATGCCGCCGCCCCACCAGCTGATCTGGGTGAGGATATTTCCGGCCTGGCGGATTCCGATGAGTGCGTCCGGCGAGGAGCTCGCGCCACCGAAGCTCGCGGCGAGACCGCTGCCCTTTCCGCTCTGAAGCAGAATGGCCAGCATCACTACGACGCAGTCAATAACGAGCAGTACGAGAAGAAACGTGTAAAGCATTGATAGAATTAAGGTTCAGTCCAGCCTTTCAATATCGGCGGCGACGGGAATTCAGTCAAGTCTGCGCCATCCCGTTCCGTGGTCGCCAGAATAGGGATCGATTCTCGTCACGTTTTGTCCGGAGTCTAGATCCCGGCGATCGAGAGCCACGACGATGCCTCGACGCTCGCGCCTCCGACAAGGAGCCCATCGACTTCCGGAGAGCCGAGAAGACTGGCCGCGTTCGTCGAGTTGACGCTTCCTCCGTAGAGTATCGGAATCTCGTCGCCTCGGGTTCCGATCATCTGGCAGAGCTGCGAGCGAAGCACCGTGTGAATTGCGGACGCGTCGCCGGCTGATGCGGTCAGGCCAGTACCGATTGCCCACACCGGCTCATAGGCGAGCATGAAATCCACCGAGATGAGATTCGACGTCTGCGACAATCCCTCGCGCAGCTGGCGCGTCACGAGGCTTTCGGTTTCCCCCGCCTCTCGCTGCTGGATGGTCTCCCCGACGCAGAGCATGAAGGTGAGTCTGGCGCGCGATGCGGCGAGGCACTTCTTCGCGCACTGGGCGTCCGTTTCGCCGAAGACGTGCCTTCGCTCCGAGTGCCCCACCAGCACGACGCGCGCGCCGGCATCAGCTGCCATCGGCGCCGAGATTTCGCCGGTGAAGGCGCCCTTCTCTGCCCAGTGAATGTTCTGAATCCCGGCGACAACGTCGTTTCGCTCGGACGTCGCCGCCGCAACCGCAGGGAGGGAGACCGCGGGAGGAAAGATTATGACCAGCCGGTCCGATCTCGGTGGATAGCCAGCTAGAAATGCGTCCATGAACGCCTTCGCCGCCGTCGGACCGTTATTCATCTTCCAGTTGGCGGCGAGAACCGGACGCTTCACTAGTCGGCCTCGTCGAGGATTTCCACTCCGGGGAGTTTCTTTCCCTCGAGGAATTCGAGCGACGCGCCACCGCCGGTGGAGACGTGGCTCATCTTGCTCTCGAGTCCTGCTTCAGCCACCGCGGCCGCTGAGTCTCCGCCGCCGACTATTGTCGTGGCGCCGCGCCCAGTAGCTAGTGCCATCGCTTCCGCTACCGCGCGCGTGCCAGCGTCGAACGGCGGCGTCTCGAAGACGCCCATCGGACCATTCCAGATTATCGTCTTGGCCGACGCGATCGCGCGTGAGTACGATGCGGCCGATTGCGGGCCGATGTCAAACATCGCCTGATCTTTTGCAATCGCATTGCGCGGGACGGCCTTTGCTTCCGTTGATCTCTCGAGCGACGGGGCGACCATGGCATCGTGTGGGAGAGTGAGGCGCATACCGCCGCGCGCAAGCAGATCCTTTGCCATGTCGACACGGTCTTCCTCGACCAGCGACTTGCCCGTTTCCAGACCCATTGCGCGATAGAACGTACATGCCATCGCGCCGCCGATCAGCAGCCCATCTACTTTCGGAAGGAGCTGCTCGATGACATCGATCTTTCCCGAGATCTTGGCTCCGCCGAGTATCGCGATGAACGGGTGCTTCGGATTTGCGAGCGCGCCACCGAGGTATTCGAGCTCCTTCTCCATGAGCAGACCCGCGACGGCCGGTCGCAGGTGCTCGGCAACGCCGACGGTCGATGCGTGCGCCCTGTGCGCCGCGCCAAAGGCATCGTTCACGAAAAAATCGCCCAGCTCCGAAAGAGCCCGTGCGAGGCGCTCGTCGTTCTTCTCTTCACCGCCGAGGAAGCGCGTGTTCTCCAGGAGGAGAATCTCCCCTGGCTTGAGATTCTGGCACGCCTGGAGCGCTTCGTCCGAATCGGTCGACTCGACGAAGTTCACGACGCAGCCGGCCAGCTCCTGAAGCCGATTCGACACCGGCTGAAGCGAGTACTTGGGATTCGGTTTCCCCTTCGGCCGTCCCAGGTGCGAGAGAATTACGGGGCGCGCCCCGCGATCGAGCAACAATTTGATTGTCGGCAGCGAGGCACGAATCCGCGTGTCGTCAGTAATGTTGCCATCGTCGTCGAGCGGGACGTTGAAGTCGACGCGAACGAGAGCTCGCTTACCACGCACCTGCGCATCGCTTAGGTCGCGCACAGATTTCTTTTTCATTGTTCGGGCTCGATCTAGAGTCGCGACCCCATGAAGCGGAGCAGGTCCACGCAACGGGAGGCATAGCCCCACTCGTTGTCGTACCAACCCTGCACGGTGACGAGAGTGCCGTCGATGACGTTGGTGGTCTTCGAGTCGAGAATGCACGACGCCGGATCTCCGATGAAGTCGCTCGAGACGAGCTCCTCCTCGGTGTAGCGAAGGATCCCCTGAAGCGGGCCCTCGGCCGCGGCCTTCTTGAAGGCGGCGTTCACGGATTCCTTGGTCGCGCCCGTCTTCTCAATCTCCACCGTCAGAATCGTGTACGACACATCCGGAGTGGGAACGCGAACGGAGCAACCGTCGATCTTCCCCTTCACCTCCGGGATGACGAGCGACGTTGCCTTTGCCGCCCCTGTCGTCGTCGGGATCATGGACAACGCCGCGGCTCGAGCGCGGCGCAGATCCTTGTGCGGGAGATCGAGGATCTGCTGATCGTTGGTGTAGCTGTGGATCGTGACCATCGAGGCGTGCTTGAAGCCGAAGGTATCGCGAATGACCTTGACCATCGGCACCAGGCAGTTCGTGGTGCACGAGGCGTTGGACACGATCGTGTGCTTTGCCGAATCATACTTGTCGCTGTTCACGCCCATGACGATGGTGATGTCCTCGCCCTTGGCCGGCGCGGAGATCAGCACCTTCCTGGCGCCCTGCGCGATGTGCTTGCGGGCAGCATCGGCATCGGTGAAGCGCCCGGTGGACTCGAGGACGATGTCCACGCCGAGCTCCTTCCACGGGAGCATGGAAGGATCTTTTTGGGAAAGTATCTTGATCTCGTCCCCGTCAATCACGATCGAATCTTTGCCCGCCTCGACGTCGCCCTGATAGGTGCCATGCACCGAGTCGTACTTGAAGAGGTGCGCCAGCGTTTTCGTGTCGGTGAGGTCGTTGACCGCTACGAAATCCAGATCCGCGACGCCTTCGTTTTTCGCGGCGCGCACGACCTGCCGGCCAATGCGTCCAAAGCCGTTGATGCCTACCCTCGTTGCCATTCCTTGAACTCCGTTCGGTTATAGCCGGTCACCGCTCGCGTGAGCCCGGCCGAAAGTCACGTAACTGATTATCCGCGCACCCGATTCGTACAACACCTTCGCGCACGTGTTGAGAGTCGCGGCGGTCGTCACGACATCGTCGACGATCACGACGTGCGCGCCCCGCAATTCATCCAGCTGTCGCTCACTCGCGCGAAACGAACCCGCAACGTTGTCCAGCCTTTCCTCAGGTGTCAACCTTGTCTGCGAGCTGGTCTCGCGCGATCGAACGACGACATCTTCCCATACAGGAATGCGCCACCGCCGTCCAAGTCCGCGAGCGATTAGCGCACTCTGATTATAGCCACGCTGGCGCTTTCTCGCTGACGCGAGCGGAATCGGCACGACCGCTGCTCTCTCGTCAACCACGTCCGGCGGCCAGGAAAGGCGACTCATCCGCTCCGCGATTTCGTCCGCCACCGCTGCCCAGCCTTCGTATTTCAGCGCGTGAACGATACTCGATGCCGGCTCGACGGGCATCCAGCATACCGACCTCACGGCGCGAACGAACGGCGGGAGAAGATCACACCAGCGGCAGGTGAGGGTCGAAATCGGGTGGCCGCACCGCTCGCATCGCGGCGACGGCAGCTGGGGTAATAGAGACCAACACAAGCTGCAGACAATCCCTGCCTCGAGCCGCGACAGCAACCGCTCGCAGGAAATGCAGGCGCGCGGGAGGAGGAGATCGATGACTCCGTTGAGATGCTCCCTTAGGCCGGATCTTCCGCCCGGGCGCGCTACAGCAGCGACTGCCGCATCACCTCGCGATCCGGCTCGATCCCGAACCAGCGCTGGAACGAGAGCGCTCCCTGCTCGAGGAGCATCGGGAGCCCGTCCGCCGCGGGATTGCCCTTTTTTCGCGCCGCTTTCACCCATGGAGTGCCTCCTCCCGGACGATAGACGAGGTCCATCACCGCGGCAGCCTTCGGAATGATTTTCACGTCCAGCGGTTGCTCGGCCTCCCGCTGTCCAACGGGCGTTGCATTTACGATCAATGTCGCCTCCGCGACCGCCAGCTCGGCATTCTTTTCAACTCGCGCGACATCACGAAACCGTCGTGCAAGTTTGGACGCGCGCTCTGCATTGCGCGCGACTATTACTACTCGAGCGTCGAGCCACTGCTCCGCGGCCGCGATCACGGCGGCGGCGGCGCCACCGCTTCCAAGCACGACGATTCGCGCTCCCGAAGTGTCGCCTCCAAGGAGCGCCCGCGCGACTGCGTCGAAACCACCGACGTCCGTATTGTCGCCGTACAGCCGGTCCGACTCGAACCAAAAGGTGTTTACAGCTCCAACCCGGTCAGCGATTTCGGTGAGCTCGTCGCAACTCGCGTGGACTTTAACTTTGTGCGGAATGGTGACATTACCGCCGACACCGAGGTCCTTCAGCTTCTTGAGCAGCGCGAGAAGATCCCTGGGCAGGACGTCAACTGCCTCATAGAGGATCGACATCCCGGCCGCGCGAAGTGCTGCATTCTGAAAGATCGGCGAGAGGGAATGGGCGACTGGATGCCCCAGCAAGACGAGGCGCCCCGGATTCTGGGTCACAAGAGTCTCAACTCAACCCGCGAGCCTGTCGAACAGTTTTTCAAGCTCTCTCTCCAGGACATCGGCGGTGTGCCGGTACGCTTCGAGGTCGCCGCCGTAAGGATCGGTTATTCCCTGGTTCGGTGTGCCGGAGGCGTACTCGTCGATCACATGAACCTTTCCCCGCCCCCCCAGCTGCTTGACCTGCTCCAGGTGGCCGGGCGTCATGACGAAAATGAGATCCGCTTCGGAAACGATCGCGGGCGTCAGCTTTCGGGCGCGATGCCCGGTGAGGTCGATCTCGCGCTCCATTCCAACGAGGAGCGCTTCATCGGTGGCGGGAACGTTGTCCCACGCATTCGTCCCCGCGCTCGAGACGTTGAGATCCTCGATGCCCCGGCGCTTCGCGATCTTGCGCGCGAGCGATTCGGCCATGGGACTCCGGCAGGTGTTGCCACTGCAAACGAAGAGGAGATTCATTCTCTACGCGTCCCCGACCAGGTCGGGTACGCTCTCCCTGAGCTTCGCGGCTGGGATCGCGCCGGGCCGAATGACTCGCGGGAGTCTTCCGGTGCAATCGACAACGGTCGATGGCTCCGACTCCTTGAGGCGTCCGCCATCGAGAACGCGCAAAGTGCCGCGGGCGATCGCGTCGCTCCACTGAGAGACGATCTGATCGGCGGCGGTGGCCGGCGGCACTCCGGGACGATTCGCGCTGGTGGATGTTATGGGCTGGCCATGTGCGAGAATGAGCCTTGCCAACGAACGATGCGGCGTCCATCTCACCGCGACGCCACCCTCCGGCCCGCGCACGCGGTCGGGTACTCTGTTTTCGCCGCCGGGCAGCACGAGCGTGAGAGGCCCCGGCCAGAATCGCGCGGCGAACGTCGACGCGTAGCCGGTGAGGTGAAGTCCGAGGCGAGTGATCATCTCGCTGGCGGCGACGAGCAGCAGAAACGGCTTGCCGGGCGGACGGCCTTTGAGGCGAACGAGCTGCTCCACGGACCGCTCATCCAGCGCGCCGCCAAATCCATAGACGGTTTCGGTAGGGTACGCGAGTACCTTCCCGGCGGCGAGATGGGCGAGGGTTCCATTGATGGCAGCCTCGACTTCTCCCGGCGACCAGAACGGCACGACCATCGGCTGGGACTTCATTCGCGGAAGATACTTAGCGCCTCCGCCAGCGCGAAATCATTTTCTTCGGTGATTTTGACCGCGCGCTCGCTTCCTCGCACCACCACGACCGGCAGCCCGATCTGCTCGCACAGCGCGGAGTCGTCCGTCGCCACGCGATCCGCCTCTCGCGCCTCGCGGTGCGCGCGCTCGAGGATCTTGCGGGGAAAGCCCTGCGGGGTCTGCGCTCTCCACAGCCCGAAGCGATCGACCGTCACGACGACCTTACCACTCGAATCGACGCGCTTGAGCGTGTCGGCCACTGGCAGAGCGGCGATGGCGCCGTTTCCCTTCCGGGCTTCATCGATCACTCTCGCGATCGTCTCGGCCGACACGAGGGGACGGGCAGCGTCGTGAATGACGACGATCTCGCACTCGACCGGCAGGTCCTCCAGTCCGTTGGCCACGGACTCGCCCCGGTGCCGGCCGCCGACCGAGAGCAGGAGCCGCTCGGCGTCGCTCTGGAATATCCAGGGCGGCGGATCTCCGACGTACTCGCGTGGCAGCACGCAGACGACCATTGCGACGTCGGCGCGCGCCTGAAATGTCTGAATGCTGTGGAGCAGCATCGGCTTGCCCGCGACCCACCGAAACTGCTTCAGCTCCGCCGACCCGGTGCGTGATCCGCTGCCGGCGGCGACTATGATGACACCGACGTCCCGGCTCATCTAGGCTTGGAAGAGCTGTCGGAACAGATCGTTGACCGTTCGCACGCCGATGATGTCCAGGCCGCGCGGCCCGCGCTTTGGAATTCCCCGCTCCGCCATGTAAGCGGTCGTCATCCCCATTTTCGCCGCCTCTCCCAGACGCCGCTCGGCTTGCGATACCGGTCTGATCTCGCCGCCGAGCCCGACCTCGCCGAGAAAGATCGCGGAGTTTGCCACCGGGCGATCGTACACGCTCGACGCGAGCGCACTCGCGACCGCGAGATCGCCGGCCGGCTCCTGCATCCGCACTCCCCCCACCACGTTTA
>DASWBC010000119.1:0-11898 GCA_036390815.1 Gemmatimonadaceae bacterium | reverse complement strand
ATTCAGCGATACTCCATGTGGAATCATCTTTGTCCTCGTGGATCAGCGCTTGAACCCCGGAGCTGAATGCGCATTCTCGTAGTCGATGATGACAAGGCGATACTCAAGCTGATAACACGCGTGCTCCGCGACGAGGCCTACGCTGTAGATACGGCGTCGACCGGCGAGGAAGCGCGGACGCTCGCTCTCGTGAATGAGTATGACGGAATAATTCTCGATCTCCAGCTGGGGGACCGTCACGGGTTCGAGATTCTTCAGGAGCTGAGGCGGAATGGACGCCACACGCCCGTGCTTCTCTACTCCGGACTCGCCGACACCGAAACCATTGTCCGCGGCCTCGACGCCGGCGCCGATGATTACGTCGTCAAGCCGGTCTCGAACGAGGAGCTGCGGGCGCGTGTACGCACTCTCATCCGGAGGGGCGCCGGAAGCTCGCGCGTCGGCGAGCAGGCCAACGTGGGCAATCTCACACTCAATCGCCTGACCCGCCGCGTGACGTGCAACGGCGAAGACGTCAGCCTGACGTCCATGGAGCTGAGACTCCTCGAGCACCTGATGCTGAGAACAGGCGAGACTGTCTCCAGGAGTGAGCTCCACGACAAAGTATGGGACATGCACTTCGATCCGAGCTCGAATGTGATCGACGCCCATGTCGCCCGACTGAGGAAAAAACTGCAGAAATCGGGGGCCTCAGCAGCCATTACAACCCGTCGCGGAATCGGCTTCGTTCTCGAGTCCGTAACCCCTTCTCCCGCCACCACTTAGCCTATCGGAAACAGTGACAATTTAGTCATAGTCGCTTAACAAAGCCGTCACGGAGGGGGGTGCATATTGTGCCATAAGAAATCACCCTGGGTGAGCTCAGCTCACCGTTCGCAGAGGCTTCGCAAAATGGCTAGAATTCGCGGAATGTGGACCGGACTCGTACTCGGAAGCGCTCTGATTTCGAGCGTGGCAGTTGCCCAGGGCGGGTCGTCGGTCAGCCTCACTCACATGGTCACGGTCACTGTTCCCCCCCGCGTGAAGGTCCAGGTGAGCAACTTCGCTCCCGCCGTTCAGTCCACCGTCATTGGTTCCACAGTGGACTCGACAACCAACGGCCTCTCGCTCAGCATCCGCGCCACGCAGTCGTGGACGCTCTCGATCGGCTCAACCGCCAAGACGTCGCAGCTCCAGTGGTCGCATGATCAGGCCTTGGGCTATGCGAAGATGGGCGGACGTGATTCGATCGTCGCCTCGGGTACGAATGCACAGGGAGCCACCGCCGCCACCGTCTTCTTTCGCAACGCAGCAGCGAAAGGCTCTTCAGATCGTCGCAGCACGGAAGGATCAGATGCGGTCATGTTGACCGTAGCTGCGCAGTAAGATCGGAATGGACGCTGGTGGCTTGCTCCGAGCTTCCACCAGCCCACCCATCGAGATTGGCACGCTCCAAGAACTCCAAGAAAAAAACGCACCCTGGGTCGGGGTGCGTTTTTTTTGTTAGTGCCTCAGCTGCTAACGCGTGAAGAACGAAAGGCCGATCAGGAGGCCGATAAAATTGGATCCGCCGCCACTGAATCCGTGTTCGTAGTTGGCTTCCATGCGCGTCGCGAGGCGGCGATCCGCAAAGGGAAGCTTGAGGCCGAACCCAGCGCCCGCGTATCCGCTGTTGTTGTTCCCACCCGCGCCCGACACGTCAACGCCGGAAACGCCCAGGAAGGGACGCAAGTAGAGTCCTTTGCCGACGCGATCGCCGGCCGGCTGAAACAGAACGCCGGCTTCCAGCGAGTAAGCCGTGACCGACGCCCCGCCACCACTAACGGAATTGATGCTCACCCGGGGCTCGATCTCGACGTTCTCGCTCAGGAAATAGCCTAGACGAAATACCTGAGTAGGAAGCGAAACGAGGGTGCCACTCCCGTTGCCGAGTCCAAATGTTACGCCACCGTCGATTCCGAGCTCGATCGGACCGGAATCGCGGTGAGATGCGCGCTGCGCTTCCGCCGCGGGCGCGGTCAGCGCCAGTGACACCGCGCCAAGGATCAAGAAACCTTTCATCATGAGAGAGGGGAGAAGAGTTTGGCTGCGTCGGACGGTTCGATCCGCCCGACATCTCGGCTTTCTGACGATCGGGCCGCCCGGAGTATCACAAATCCGCTACGGTCCCAAGGCGGCCGGTTTTGACCCATCACAATCGTTACTCGCCAAAGGCTGACTCGTCGTTTGGACGGTGAGAGTTGACAGCGTTCTTGCGTCGCGGTCCGAAAGGCCGTAGCGAGGCGCAAGAACCCTCCCGTAAACCAGATCAGCGTTCAAACCAAGCCAGGCTATCTGGCCCGGTTCGGCGCATTCTTGAACAAGGAGAAGCTTTGAAGCGTTCACTGTTCCTCGCGATCGCAACGATCGCCCTCGTCGCAGCCCCGCGCGTCTCGCATGCGCAGCTCGGCGTACTGAAGCCGTTCAGCCTTGGTATTGCTGGCGGCGCCACTCAGCCAATGAGTGACCTGAAGACCAGCACCGATATCGGTTACAACGGTACGGTTGCGATGGCAATCAACCTCCCCTTCATCCCGGTTGGTCTGCGCGTCGATGGCGCGTACAACCAGTTTGGTCAGAAGGCGGGCGCGCCTGCCAAGCTCCACGTCATGAGCGCGACGGGTAACGTCGTGTGGCGTCTGCCGAGCATCGGCCTCTCGCCGTACCTGATCGGCGGCGCTGGTCTTTACTCGACGGCCGCGACTGTTAGTGGCGCTGCCAGCCAGACTGACAACCACCTCGGCTGGAACGCCGGCGCTGGTATCAATCTGCCGCTGTCGGTATTCCATGCGTTCGTCGAGGCGCGTTACAATCGCGTCAACGTGAGCGGTGGATCGGCGATGGAGTTCGTGCCGGTTACGTTCGGAATCATGTTCTAAAGCTTGTCGGCTCGAAATCTGAGCCGCGTAACAGAAAAAAGGGGGAGGGCTAATTGCCCTCCCCTTTTTTTCGTTCGGTAGTGTCGAGTCGCCCGATTAGTTGAACTGTTGTCGTAATCGTTGGATTGTTGACATGTGCCCTCCTGAGGACGAGTTCATAAAGAGCAATCGCGGTGCATAATGGCCTGCTCTATCTTTGAACCCGATGAAAGGACTCCCAGGCTGGCTCGTACTGGCCTCAGCGGCTCTGGCCGCATGCACCCGATCTTCTTCCGAGAGCGCCGGAACGGCATCTTCGACAGCGACGACGTCGCTCGGCGCCACTGAATCTCGTCCCCAGGTTGCGGCTGCCGGCGCGTCCATCAGTGGCGGCTGCCCTCGTACCGGCAAGTGGGCGCTCTGCAGCGTCGAGAGTCGGCTCGCGCAATCCGGGTTCGTGGTCAGGCGCGTAAACGGTGATCCCCCGCACCGAGCCGGTTTCAGCGTCACGCCCGTTGTCTACACGCTCGGACGATCGCGCCTCGAAGTCTTTATTTATCCGAGCGAATCGGCGCTTGCAGCCGATGTCGCGAAGATGGACACGGCTACAGCAGCGCCGCGCGGTGCGAAAAACCCCTGGCCTTTCTTTTCACCAACATTCGTGCGCTCCGCAAATCTCGCCGCTGTTTTTCTGACTGATAACGCAACGCAAGCGGAGCGATTGACGCTGGCACTCACCGCCGGCGCGCCGCAACCGTGACGGGCAATCACCGGCTGATAGCGCCGCCGCCCGTGTCGACGCCGGCGAATCTGACGCGCTCGCTCGGCCGGTCGCGGGGTCTCCCCGACGATCTGCTCAAAGCCGCGTCGCTCCGGCTCGGAGTCATGTCGCTGTTGTTCGCGGTCCTGTGGGTGGTAGGTCTGGCGGCCGGACATCTCGCCGCGCGCGCGATCTACCCGAATAGCCACGTCTGGCGGACCATCGATATCACTGATTGGATCGGACTTGCGAGCGCGATCGTGTCGGTGGCTCTCTTCGGCTACACTCGAAGGGAAGAGAGAGACCCGCGGTTCATTCTCGATCTGGGCTTATGGTTCCTCGTTTTCACGGCGTTCGCTATCGGGCTCGTATTTCATTTGGGCCCGGCAGGAAAGGGATCGGTTCTCCCGGAGATCTCCTGGATCGGAGCGGTCGTGCTGATGTTTGCTGCGATGGTGCCAACTACGCCGACGAAAATGCTGCTGGCGGGGTTCATCGCCGTATCGATGAATCCCATCGCGATGCTGATCTCGAGAGCCCAGGGCAAATGGGAGTTCGGCCCGTGGAGCCGGGTGCTACTGATGCACTATCCGGATTACATCCTGGTGGGGGCGGCTGTCGTCATCAGTCACGTCATGACCAAACTCGGCCAACAGGTTACGAAGGCACGCGAGATGGGCAGCTATCAGTTGGGAGAACTGCTGGGCCGGGGAGGAATGGGCGAAGTCTACAAGGCAACGCATCGAATGCTGGCGCGCCCGGCCGCGATAAAGCTGATACGGACCGAAATGTTGGGAGCCGTCGATGAGGAGGCCGCAAGGCTCGCCTCCACGCGCTTTCGTCGAGAGGCGGAGGCTGCGGCGAATTTGCGATCACAGCACACCGTCGAGCTGTACGATTTCGGCGTCACGGAAGACGGTACGCTCTACCTCGTAATGGAATTCCTCGAGGGCATGGACCTGGAGACGATCGTTCGCGAGAACGGCCCGCTAACCGCGGGGCGGGTGATTCACATCCTGCGACAAGTTTGCGATTCGCTCGAGGAGGCCCATAGTCTCGGGCTCGTGCACAGGGATATCAAGCCGGCGAACATCCACCTTGGGCGCGTCGGACTACGCCACGACTTCGTGAAGGTGCTCGACTTCGGCCTGGTCAAGGAGGTCTCGAGTGTGAGCGTCGAGACCTCGCTGGCGACGATTCCGGGTCAGATGGCGCTCGGCACGCCTGCCTACATGGCGCCTGAAATGGCGCTCGGAGAGCCGGTCGATGGACGCGCTGACATCTATGCACTCGGCTGCGTTGCCTACTATCTGATCACCGGCCAACTCGTATTCGAAGCGGACAAGGCCTTTCAGATGATCGCCAAGCATTTGCAGGCCGCGCCCGTTCCTCCGTCACACCGGACCGATCGACCGGTATCGCCGGAGCTGGAGCGTCTGATACTGAAGTGCCTCGCCAAGGACGCAAACGACCGCCCGCAGAGCGCGGCGCAGCTGGCTCAGGCCCTCGACTGGATCCCGGCGGACGCCTGGGGCGAGGAGCAGGCGCAACAATGGTGGGAGGCCCACGGTCCGGCGACGCCGATCGCACCGAGGCCTCGTGAAACCCCCTTATACCCGCCGATTGTGACGGATTCAGGAATCCCGGGAGTCTAACTCTCACGAGGCCAGTTCCGTTGCCAGTCACAATCGGAAGGGAGCACCGTGTCCACCAGTCGCAAAGAGCAAACACCCCGAGACGCCGCCGTCCGGCCGACGAGCGAGTCGCTCTTCGCGGATGCGTTCGAGAACGCCCCGCACGGGATGGCATTGATCGCCGCGGATGGCAGCATCATCCAGGCAAACGGGTCGCTTTGTCGAATGCTCGGCTTTACGAAGAGTGAGCTCAATGGGCTCAACTCCAGCGACATCACGCATTCGGACGACCTCCAGACAGAAGCCGAGCAGAATCATCGACTGGCTGCGGCCGATATCGGGCGGTACGAGCTGGTGCAGCGCTACATCCGCAAGGGCGGCGAGGCGATCTGGGTACGTCTCTCAGTTTCCGCGACGCGGCGAAACCCCGGAGAACCCGTCTGCTTCATCGTCCAGGTCGAGAGCGTTGCGCCGCAAGACTCCGTCGATCGTGAAGACAGCCATGACGTCTTGCTGGCACGATTCGGGGATGCCACGCTTTCTGCATTTCACGAGATCGGTAACAGTCTCACTCCGCTCATGCTCAATGCAGAGATGATCATAGAGGAGACGAAGAGGAGCGACATTCGCGAGTCCGCGCACCAGATATTCAAGGCGGCTCGTCGAATTGCATTCACGTTACGTCGCCTTCGCGGCGTCCAGGACGTCCAGCCCGTGGCGTATCTGGGGGAGAGCCGGATGCTCGATCTGAGATTGGTGGCTCCTCCCACGTTCCACGATGCAACTATCCCCAGAGACGCAACCGCGACCGAGCTCCGATCGCGCGTGCTCAAGGCGTAGCTGCAGGACGGGCTGGCCTCGCCCGAAATGGCTGGACAGAGTCAGACGCGCTTGGCAGAATTGAGCTCCACACTTACTGGAGCTACTCAAATGCAGCCCCGCATCTACTCCGCAGCTCTTGCCGCCGCGCTTGTGCTGCTGCCGAGAGTGACCACCGCACAACAGAGCAACCCGGTTTCTGACGCGTTTCGCGACTACGCGCGGGAATCCGCCAAGAACCTGATCGCGGCTGCCGAAGAATTTCCGGCCGACAAGTTCTCATACAAGCCGACGGCGCCGCAGATGAGCGTGGGCGACATTGCCGTTCATCTCGCGCAGGGGAATGACTATCTGTGCGGGACCATCGGGGCGATGAAAGCACCGACGCGCACCAAAGTCACCGCGACCGACGGCAAGGCAGCGCTGATCGCGCGGCTTCGCGAAACCTTCGCCTTCTGCGACCAGGCGCTGGCGTCGCTCAACGACTCGAATCTCGGCGAGGCACTTCCCTTCTTCGGCGGCAGCAAACGGTCTCGCGCGGCCGTGATGACGCTGACTACGGGGGATTGGGCTGACCATTACAGTCAGTTCTCGAACTACCTCCGCCTGAACCAGCTGTTGCCGCCGACGGCCAAGAAGCCGGCGATGTAGAACCGCAGTTACCCGCGAGAAGCCGTCAACGGCGCCTTCGCGGTTTCCTGGAAACGGCGCGGGGCAGATCCTTTGCGGGCGGGGTGTTCCGCTCCGCGCCAGTGTCGGAAGCCTCTTTCGCGATGACATCGAGGTCGGGCTTGCCGATTGGCCCTGCTTCGTCGGCGTCAATCTCGCGTGGGGTCCGGTGCTGACTTACGGGGTGCGGGTTGGCCTGGGTCGATTCGCTGGGATCGCTCATAGGTGTTCCCGCTCTGACGTCGTCATTTTTCTGCATGCTCGCAGGTGCGCGCCCACGGGATCAGATCCAGGCGCGCGAACGGGATGTCTTTGCCCGTGCCCTCGCAGACGCCGAATTTCTTGGGAGTCTGGTAGAGTTTTTCGAGAGCGGCGTCGATCTCGGCGAGCTCGCGTGAAACGCGCGTCGCGTTCGAGGCGTCGAGCTCCTGCTGCATAGTGTCGGTGCCAAGATCGGCCATGTGAAGCGGCATGGACGTCAGGTCTCCGGAGCGGTCCTGCTCATCTCCATCCGCGTTTTCCGCTGCAGAGCGGCCTAGTGTCCGGAGAGCGCGGGAGCGCTCGTCCAACAGGCGTCGTTCGAGATGCTTGCGCTGCGTTGCTGAAAGTGGCATTCCCCTTTCCCATCCTGTCGCTGCGGTTTGCAGCCCGCTCCATCGGTGAACTCGTCGACGTATCGACCCGGTCTACGCCGCCATTCATAGTGCAAGCTGCCCGCCACGCCGGCGGACTTCTAGGAAGCTAGCGCGGGGGCATACGGAGAATCATCCGTCGCGAGAACACGCGCTGTAATCCCGGCCGAGTCCGTCTCCGGCGTTGTCGGAAGCACCAGTGTAAAAGTAGAGCCGATTCCTTCGGTGCTTTCAAGTGTCAGATCGCCGCGCATCGCGCGGGCGAGCTCCCTGCTGATGGAGAGTCCGAGGCCGACTCCCTGCTGCGTTGCGGTGGTCAGGTGTCTGTCTATCTGGACGAACGGCTCGAAGACCCGGTCAATGTCCACTGGACGGACGCCGACACCAGTGTCGGTCACACGCACTCGCACGACGTCGTCGTCGCCTTCGCACGTGACGCCGATCCTGCCGCCCGTGAGCGTGAATTTGATGGCGTTGGTGATGAGATTGAGCAGGATCTGCTGGAATCGCTCGGCGTCGGCCGCGACTACGATGTCGCGCGCGCATGGCGTGACTGTCAGCGTCACACCCTTCGCTTTCGCCTGTAGCGCGCAAAGTCCATCAACCTCGGCAAGCACCGGGTTTACCGGAATCGAGATCACGTTGAGCGGCCGCGCCCCTTCGAGTCTGGCAATCGTAAGAACGTCGTTGATCAGCCGGAGCAGATATGCGCTCGCTCGCTTGATTCGGCCCAGATCCTTGATCTGTTCAGGGTTGACCACGCCGCGAATTCCGAGCTCCAGTATCTCGGTGTAGCCTGAAATGGCGTTCAACGGCGTGCGCAGCTCGTGACTCATCGCGCGCAGGAACACCGTCTTGGCGTTGTTAGCGTGCTCGGCCATCAGGCGCGCGTCGCCAGCTTCCGCGAGCGCGGCGGCCGCGGCGATGCGAAGCCTCACTCGATCGAGCGCCTGCGCACAATAACGTGAAACCGTGTCGGCGAAGTGCCTGTCGAGCAGAGTGAATTTGCGAGGACCCGCAAATCCAAACGCCAGTGCCCCAGCCGCCTGGCCGGCGATCCCGAGGGGAAGAAAGATCCACGCGCCGCGCGAAGATCCCTTGCTGACGTTCTCGAACGCCGGATACCGCGCAACCATCTCCTCGAACGATTCCAAATAGATGGGCTGGCATTTGTCGACCGTTTCGGCGTATGGCCCGAGCGACCTCGGAGGCTGCAGAGACTCGAACGACCGCAAAACCGGATCGAGCGAGCCGGATTCGCGGAGGAGAGTCAACAGCTCTCCGGGTGCCGCGGCGACGACGACTGCGCCGGCATCGCACTCGAGCGCGAGGATGGCTTCGCGGAGAACGGAATCAGCGACTTCGTCCTGCGTCACCGTGTTGCCCAGCGCAGCCGTGATGTTCTGCAGCCGGGCAAGCCGCGCCGTCGCACCATCAGCGATCGCCTGGGCCAACGCGATCTTCTTCGTGTGACGATCCAGCTGCGCGTTTACTGACTCGAGCGTCTCGAGCGCGCCGCGCAACTTGTCGCCAGAGGCCTTGATGCGTAACAGGTTTCGCACGCGAACGGACAATTCGCCACGGTCCACAGGCTTGGTGAGGAAATCCTCGGCGCCTGCGCTCAGCCCCAGCATCCTGGCGTTGCGGTCGTCCAGTGCGGTGAGCATGACGATGGGAATGTTCTTCGTGTCGGAATCGCTTTTGAGCCTGGCAGCCAAATCATACCCGTTCATGCCAGGCATCATGACGTCGAGGAGGATCAAGTCCGGCGGCTGTCTTGCCACCAGGGCAAGCGCTTCGTCGCCACTGGCCGCGCTCAGGAGCAAATAGCCTTCCGGCTTGAGCATTACTTCCAGGAGCTCTCGATTGTGGCGCTCATCGTCCACGATCAGCACGCACGCGGGCTCGTCGGTCCTGTTGGGGGTGATCTTCATGTTCAAGGTGTGGGTCTCATCCTAGGCTGCCGTTTTTGCGAGCCGAGCAGCGATGGTCGCGAGAAACTCGCGGTACGCGAGAGGCTTGGCGATGTAACCGTCGCATCCGGCGGCGCGAATGCGCTCTTCATCTCCCTTCATCGCCAGCGCAGTGAGCGCGATCACCGGGATGTCGCGCGTCGTTTCGTCCTTTTTCAGGATTGCGCACGCCTGCAGCCCGTCCATCCCGGGCAGCTGGATATCCATCAGAACGAGGTCCGGTTGCTCGCCCCGCGCCAATGCGAGCCCGGCTTCCGCATCCGTTGCGCTGATCACCGTATAACCCGCCGATTTCAGGAGGAAAGTCGCCAACGTCATGTTGGCGGGGTTGTCTTCGATTACCAGGACTGTTGCCATATCAGGTAACCGCGTGGCGACCGGCCATGGCCCGCCGGACTTCACCTATAAAGCGGTCACGATCGAAGTCCGCCTTTTCCATGATGCTCATCACATATCCATTGAGTCGTGCGCGGTCCTCGACGGTGATGTGTTTGGCGGTGACCACAAGAATCGGGATGCCGGCCGTGTCGGGTTGTTCGTGGAGAGCCGACACGACGTCAAAGCCGCTCACTTCGGGCATCATCAAGTCGAGCACGATCAGATCGGGAAGCTCCCGTCTCGCGGAATCGATCGCTTCCTGCCCGCCGTAGGCGCGAAGCACGGAGCTCGCGAGGCCGAGGACCCGGACGGCAATCAGCTCCACCGCTTTGGGGTCGTCATCGACCACCAGGATCTTGAGGGACCTCCCCTCCTCGAGCGGAAACAGGTTGAGTCCGACGAGAGCATCATACAACTCCTGCCGGGATATTGGCTTTTGCATGACGCCAGCGGCGCCAAGCGCGTACCCCTTCTCCGGATCCGCCACGATCGAAATGATCACGACCGGAATGTGTTTGAGCGCCGGAGTCTGCTTGATCCGGCTGAGAAACTCCCAACCGTCCATGTTCGGCAGCATGATGTCGAGCGTAATGAGCGCCAACGACTCGCGCGCCGCGAGAACGAGCGCCGTCTCGGCGGTCGCCGCGTGCAGGACGACAAACCCCTCGGCCTCGAGCTGGACACGAATCAGATCAGCTGACTTGTAGTCGTCTTCTACCACAAGCGCGGTAAGCGATCCCGGCACTGGCGGCTCCGGCAGGGCGAGAGCTGGTCTGGGCGGTGTCAATACCATTCCTTCGGCCGGCCGGAACGGGAGCCAAACGGTGAAGCGTGAGCCTTTACCCACTTCGCTTTCAACCGCGACTGTGCCCCCGTGCAGATCGGCGAGGAGCTTGACCATCGCCAGACCCAATCCCGTGCCCTCGAATTTTCGCGCCAGTCCGCTGTCGATCTGACTGAACGGCTTGTACAAAAGCTCGAGCCCCTCGGGCGAAATGCCCATGCCGCTGTCTGTGACGGTGATCTTGAGAAATTCCGTGAACTCGTTTTCGGCCAACGGGAAGCTCCTGCCCATGCTGGATTCGGAGAGCTCACCGACTTCTGAGCGCGGGACGCGCGTCGCACGCAACGTGACCTCGCCGCGCTCGCTGGTGAACTTCACCGCATTAGAGAGCAGGTTGTACACGATCTGTTTCACCTTGCGCGCGTCGCTGCGAACGGCGCCGAGCGACTCGGGAGCTTCCATGGTGAGACGGATGTTGCGAGCGGCGGCCTTCTCCCGGATGATGGACAGGCTGTTCGCGAACAGCTGAGACACGTGCACCGGCTCCAGATCGAGCGTCATTTTCCCTGCTTCGATCTTGGACAGGTCGAGGATGTCGTTGATCAGGGACAGGAGATGCTTCCCGCTGCTGTAGATGTCGGCGAGGAAACCACGCTGTTGATCGGTCATCCCTCCGACGAGGCCATCGACCAGCACCTCGGAGAAGCCGATGATGGCATTGAGCGGCGTTCTCAGCTCGTGCGACATATTGGCGAGGAATTCCGATTTCATCCGGCTCGCCTCTTCCAGCTCCAGGTTCTTCTGCTGGAGCCGCTGCTCGAACAGCTTGAGCTCGGTCACATCACGTGCCGCGGCAAATACGCCTTGAAGAACCCTGTCCCGATCATGGAACGTGCTGGCGTTGTACGACACGACCGTGAGCGTGCCATCTCTGGCGCGCGCCGTGATCTCATAGTTGGTGACTTTGCCTTCGTTCAGCACCTGGTTGATGGCGGCCTCGGCGCGGCTCGGATCGGTGAAGTAGTTCTTGAACGGGGCGCCGATCAGCTCGTCGCGCGTGCAGCCGGTCAATCCTTCCATCTGCTTGTTGACGTCGGTGATGATTCCGCGAGGATCCGTCGTCATCAACGCATCGATGTTCGATTCGACCAGCGACCGGTTGTAGAAATGCTGATCGCGGAGGCGCTGATCGAGCTTCATGCGCTCCTCTTCGATCTGCTTGCGCGCGGTGTTGTCGGTGCCGATCAACAGGTATCCGATGATCGCATCCTGCTCGTCGCGCAGAGCGGTGACCGACACGACTGCCGGGAACCGACTACCGTCTTTCCGGATATAAGTCAGCTCATAAATATCCTCGATCCCGCGCGAGGCCT
>DASWBC010000118.1:0-10221 GCA_036390815.1 Gemmatimonadaceae bacterium | reverse complement strand
GCTGGGCTGCGCGCCGCAGGCGCGGACGGGTATCGCGGTGGTGCTCGGCGAACGCACGACGCTCGACTTCACGCTCGAGCCCGGGCCGGAGCAGCTAGCGCCGATGGTGATCGTCGGCACGCATGGCGCCGATATCTCTCGCACCGACGTCGCGACGTCGGTGACGTCCGAACAGATCGCCGAGCTGCCCCTCAATTCCCGGAATGTGCTCGACGTGGCGGTTGTAGCTCCCGGAGTGCGATCGTACGCCACAGAGGGTGGGCGCTCCGTCCCCGCAGCGGGGGCGCTCTCGACGCCTCGCTTCATCAACTTTTATCTCGATGGCGTCCAGTGGAAGGGCATCGCCACCGGCAATCTTGTCGGCATGCCGCAGACGGGATCGCTCATTCCACAGGATGCAATCCGCGAGTTCCGGGTACTGCTCAATCCGTATGACGCGGAGCTCACACAGGGGGCGTCGTGGATCATCAGCGCAGTGACGTATCAGGGCGGGAACGAGCTGCACGGCTCGTTATTCGATTTTGGACAGAGCCGCGGACTCGTCGCCAAGGGCACCTTCCAGGCAACGAAACCGGATTATCGCCGACAGCAAATTGGCGGGACGCTGCGTGGCCCGCTGGTGAAAGATCACCTGTTCTTCGCTGCGAGCTACGAGGGACAAAGTACGGACAACTTCATCACCGTGGTCCCCGGGCGGCCCGCGGTGAATCCCGCGATCTGGGACCAGTACAGCGGAACCTTCCGTGCGCCGACGAGGAACCACATAGGCACGTTTCGGCTCACGGCACCGCTCGGTCGGCACTCCCTCGACGCTACCTGGGCCGGCCGTGCGCTCTCCACCGAGACCGGATTCGGAGTTATCAGCACGAACGGCGCGATGCTCGGCCATGATGCGGCGATCGTCGGCCGGTATCGAACAAACGCCGTCGATCTCCGCGACACATACGTGCGCGGAGCACTCGTGAACGAGCTGACGGCTCACGTATTGACGAACGCGCAAGACGAATCGCCGCTCGTTCCCGGACGGACGCTCAAATACCCGTCGCTCCAACGCGGCGTCTCCATGTACCCGACGATCATCTCCGAGCGCCACGTTGGCGTCTCGAACAAAAGCACTTACACGCTCGGCGGTCACCTACTTAAAGCCGGCATGGAGCTGACCTCGATTCACGGAGTCGGGTTCGCGCCTTCGAACGCCGACGGGTTTTTCAGTTTCACGAGTGATACGAGCACGCTGCCCTCTACGGGCCGGATTGGCATCGGATACAGTGATCCCACCTCGACCGTGGATGCGCGATCGTCGGCACACCGCTGGATGACGGGCGCATGGCTACAGGACCAGTTTCAGCCGAGCGAATCGCTGACTCTGACGGCGGGGGTGCGGTATGACGCGGAAATCGGCGGGCTCGACCAGGGGAAGCATGAGCCGTGGGCGACCGATACCACGCTCCGCCGCGTTGTTGGTGACCGGTACCTCAACGATGGCGATCGCAAGAACGATCTGAACAACTTCGCGCCGCGCGTCGCCGCGTCGTGGAATATTGGCGGCGAGGGACACTCCTTCCTTCGCGCTGGCTATGGGATCATGTACGAGCGCATCCCGGCATTCGGCGCATTCCTTGAGAGGGTCGGCTGGCAATGGCGAACCTACGCGTTGCCCAGCCCTGGCACGACGGACCCGGCGCAGTTGCGGAGCATCGTACTGGCGAGAGGGATCAACTCGGCGCCAAGCCTCGTGCTGCTCCCAGATCGTCTCGAGACTCCGTCGAGCCGACAGTGGTCGCTGGGGGTCGGTCGCCGCCTCTCCGAACACACGGCGCTCAACGTCGACTACCTCGATCAGCATCTGCGCGACGTATATGTCACCGTAAAGGTGAACGTGGCTGATCCGGTGACACGGGTGCGCCCATTCACCAACCGCTATGGTGACATCCTACTCTGGGGAAGCTCCGGCGACGCGACCTACCGCGGCGTGCTCACCTCGCTGAACTTCGACCGCGCGGCGACGCATTTGAGCGCCGCGTACACGCTGAGCTGGTCGCGTTCCGAGTTCGGGCTTGTCATGAACAGTGACTATCGCGACTCTGCCGATTACCGGATGCAGAGGAGCGAAGCAGACGAGCGGCACCGACTCGTGCTTTCCGGCGCGACGGAAATTCCGCTCGCATTGGAGCTATCGGGGATAGTAGTGATCGCGAGTCCGCGTCCATTTCTCGTCATCGCCGTGCCCGATGTCAATCTCAACGGCCCTAGTGCGAACAACTGGCCGAGCGGCAGCCGTACGGCTTATCGCGGTGGGTGGAACAACTGGTACCGGACGTTGGATGTGCGTCTCGCCAAATCCATCCCCGTTGCACAGGGGGCGCTCGCGTTCACAGCCGAGGTATTCAATGCGCTGAACACGAGCAATCACTCCGACTATCAGAGCACAGAGAATCTGCAACAATACCGTCAGCCGGTCGGCGACTACGCGCGGCGGGAGGCGCAGCTCGGCGCGCGCTATTCCTTCTGAGAGCGCCGGTCCGACTGAGCACTGAATCGACGTTCCGACTCTACAACTATTAGATTGCGCTTAGACAGGGGTGCCTGCGTATTCATAGCGACCATCTCGAGTTGCGACGCAGGCTGAGAAAGTCCCTCAGAACCTGATCCGGTTAGTACCGGCGTAGGGAGTCGAACGATGGAAACCGCAGCAACGGCGCAGGCGCCAGTAGTTTCGCCTGCAACCAACGGTGCGAGCCAGCCGATCGCGCCATCCCGGGGTGTAGCCAATTCCGCGGCGCGCACCCAAATGCACTACGCGCGTCGAGGGGACATCACCGATGCGATGCGCTTCGTCGCCGAGCGAGAGGAGCTCAGTCCCGAGCTGGTGCGCGACGAGATCGCGATCGGCCGGCTCATCATTCCCGCCAACGTTCACCACCTCGCGGGCGCGCTCGAGCCGATGGCGATCGGCAAGGTCGCGCGGGTGAAGATCAACGCCAACATCGGCAACTCCCAGGTCTCGTCCGACGTGAATGGCGAGATCGAGAAGCTTCAGATCGCGGTCAAGTACGGCGCTGATACGGTGATGGACCTGTCAACCGGTGGCAATATCGATGGAATCCGTCGCGCGATCATCGCCGCGTCGCCGGTTCCAATCGGAACTGTTCCGATCTACCAGGCGGTGCAGGGCGGACCCGACGGCAAGTGGGACAAGCAGCTCGAGGAGCTCACCGCCAACGATCTGCTCGACATGATCGAGCACCAGGCAAAGCAGGGCGTGGATTACATGACGCTCCACGCGGGAATTCTGATCGAGCACCTTCCGCTGGTGCACGGACGCATTACCGGAATCGTGAGCCGCGGCGGCTCACTCCACGCGGTGTGGATGATGGCGCATCGCAGGCAGAATCCGCTGTACGAGAGATTCGACGATGTGCTCGATATCCTTCGCCAGTACGACGTTACCGTCTCGCTCGGCGACAGCCTGCGTCCCGGCTGCATTGCCGACGCCAGCGATCGCGCGCAGTTCGCGGAGCTCGACACACTCGGCGAGCTGACTCGCCGCGCGTGGGAACGCGACGTCCAGGTGATGGTTGAGGGGCCTGGACACATCCCGATGGACCAGATCGAGATGAACGTCCGCCGTATGAAAGAAGTCTGCAACGAGGCGCCGTTCTACACACTCGGTCCGCTGGTCACCGACATCTCGCCCGGCTACGACCACATCTCGAGCGCGATCGGCGCGGCGATGATCGGCTGGTTCGGCTCGGACATGCTCTGCTACGTCACGCCCAAGGAGCACCTGGGCCTTCCCAACGCGGAAGACGTTCGACAGGGAGTGATCGCGTACAAGATCGCGGCGCACTCCGCTGATGTCGCACGGGGCAGAAAGGGCGCTCGCGATCGCGACGATGCGCTGTCGCGCGCGCGCTACGCGTTCGACTGGAAGGAGCAGTTCCGCCTGAGCCTGGACCCGGATCGAGCGCAGGAGTACCACGACGAGACGCTGCCGGCCGAATACTTCAAGAGCGCCGAGTTCTGCGGGATGTGCGGTCCGAAGTTCTGCTCCATGCATCACTCGAGAACGATCGAGGAAGGGATCGCGCAGCTGGCGCGCGAGTTGGAGGAGCGGGAAGCTGCCGCGACGGGTTGAGCTGTTCTGCGCGGTCATCGGCGCCTCCGCCTGCGTCAATCTGCGGGCTCCGAATGATGCGACTACGACGCGTATGCCGCCGGTGGTGGTCACGAGACCGGAGGGAGATGTAAGGCCAGACATGCGCCCGATGCTTGCATCGGACTCCGCGTATTTTCGCGCACATCCGCTGATGGTTCCGGTCGAGGGTGTCTCACCCTCGGCGCTCACCGACACTTTCCACGAGGCACGCAGCGGCGGGCGCATCCACATGGCAACGGACATTCTTGCGATGCGCGGGACACCCGTACTTGCCGCCGCGCCGGGACGCATCATCAAGCTGGCCAATAGCGGTGCGGGCGGAATTACGATTTACGTGGCGGACGCGAGCGGACGGTACGTAGAGTACTACGCGCACCTCACCGGCTACGCGCCGAAAGTGAAGGAAGGACTCCAGGTGGAGGAGGGCGATGTGATCGGGTTCGTCGGAACGACCGGCAACGCATCGCCGGACGCACCCCATCTGCACTTTCAGGTGATGCGTGGCGACGCCAACTACTGGAACGGGACGCCGATCGATGTGCGCCTCTTCATGACGAAACCGGGCAGGATGAAGAATTGAAGGGGAAGGAGCGTGCGGAATTGCGCTCGGAGGCGCATCATCTCAGTCCGACAGTGCACGTCGGACAGCACGGGCTGACGCCATCTCTGATCAGCGCGCTCGACGACGCGCTGCGCACCCGCGAGCTGGTGAAGGTGAAGTTGGGGAACAAGGACGACATGAAGCCGAAGGATTTTGCGGCCTCGCTGGCCGCGGCGACCAGTTCTGAAGTGGTGCAGGTGATCGGACGGACGACTACGCTTTTTCGCGAGAACGCCGATCTCGACAAAAAACGGGGCGACATTCCGCCGTGGCGTCGGTAGCCTGGCATTGATTCGTCAACGGAGCAGCTGACATGGGCGCAGCAGCGGTTGCAGCGATAATGAGAAGGCGGGAGCGGGAGGTCGTTGACGATTTCCGCGCTGCCGGCGCTACCTCGCGCGAGACGGCGCAGTCGTACACCGCGATCGGGCTCGGACAATCGCTGGGGCTCAGACGGCTGCGTCTGCGCGCCGTCATCCGCGAGGCGGCGCCGGGAACCTACTACCTCGACGAAGAGGTTTGGACAGCGGTACAGAACACGCGGCGGCGGATCGGAATGGTCTTTCTCGCGATCCTCGCCCTCTTTCTGATCGGCATGCTGGCGGGGACCATCAAGTGACGATCTGCGTGGTTGCTATTCAATCGGGCAAGTCTATTTTTCGGCAAGCAATCATCTTCGGCGCAGCTCACCACGCTGGCGTCGCCGCGGCCCTATTGGGGACGAAATGCCCTACGTCATAACTGAAGCCTGCAAGAATACGAAGGATCGTGCCTGCGTCGATGTGTGTCCGGTGGACTGCATCTACGAAGGCCCCGATCAGCTCTACATCCATCCCGACGAGTGCATTGATTGCGGCGCGTGCGAGCCCGAGTGCCCGGTGACCGCGATCTTTCCGGAAGAGGACGTGCCCGCTAACCTCAAGGAGTACGTTCAGATCAACCGCGAAGTGTTCAAGAACGACCCCCCGCCGGGACGGCCCAACCGGTAGCCGCGACAATGCGAGCGACTGGCGGAATCCGGTGCTCGGCCCTCAATATCTGATCCCATGACTCCTCCCATCGTTCCCGGCAAGAACGGAATGTCCACCGTGCTGCTCTCGCATTCTTCGGGCAGCTCGGCGGACGTGTATCTGAATGGCGCGCACGTGACGTCGTGGATTCCCGCGGGCGGCAAGGAAGTTTTGTTCATGGGAAAGACGGCGACCTTTGCGCCGGGAGACCCGATCCGCGGTGGAATTCCGGTCGTGTGGCCGCAGTTCGCGAACACCGGCCCCTTACCGCAGCACGGGTTCGCCAGGAAGACCGAATGGCAGCTGGCGGAGAACGACGAGTCGTCGGACGAGCCATCATCGGTCAAGCTCGTGCTGACCGACGATCATCGCACGCGCGAGCAATGGCCGTATCATTTCCGCACCGAGCTCACGGTCACGATCGACGACAAGTCGCTCAACGTGAAGCTCGAGGCG
The DNA here is from genome assembly GCA_036390815.1 of Gemmatimonadaceae bacterium. Classification (GTDB taxonomy): domain Bacteria; phylum Gemmatimonadota; class Gemmatimonadetes; order Gemmatimonadales; family Gemmatimonadaceae; genus UBA4720. The sequence goes on along the minus strand of DASWBC010000118.1, from coordinate 3,995 downwards.
TTCAACACCGGTGACGAGTTGTTCAGTTTCACCTCGGCGCTGCACACCTACATCGCGATCGCCGACATCCGCGAGACGGCGATACGCGGCTTCACCGGCAAGTGGTATCTCGACAAAACTCAGGGCGGAAACGAAACGAAGGACGAGGCGAAGAAGCTCGTGATCTCGGACGAAACCGATCGGGTTTACCTCAAGGCTCCGAAGAAGGTGGAAGTGGAAGATCGCGGGAACGAGCGCCGGATCGAGATTCGCGCCGCGGGATTCAAGGACGCGGTCGTCTGGAATCCGTGGGCAGAGAAGGTGACGGGATTCATCGGCCTCGACCCTACGGACTATATGAGAATGGTCTGCATCGAGGCGGCGCAGATCGGCTCGCCGGTGGAGCTAAAGCCCGGCGCGTCCTGGAATGGCTCTCAGACCCTGGCGATCGTGTAGGTGCCGCCGTTCTTCCGCCAGTCCACGTTCAGCTGGCAGTGCGACAAGTGCAAAATCTTTTTCAAGGCAGGGAAGGGCGGAGTCTGCCCGTCGTGCAAAAGGGCGCTCTGCGATGAGCACCTGTACGGCTCTTTCATCGAGAAGGTGAAGGCGAGGCTCTCGGGCGTGAGGGCGGTGTGCGTCGAGTGCAGAGCGGCGGGAAACTAAAAACTGAAAAGAACGGGATCCGGTTCTTTTTGGTCCCGCAGCTTGATCAGAATCGCTTGAAAAACCCACCCGCCCACACCCCTCCGTCCATCACCCGACTCTTGATCCAGAACGCGAGCATCAACACCGCGTATTGAAGAAATGTGCTGACCTCGCTCCTGAACGCCTCCGCCCAGTGGTACTCTCCCACTGGCTGCGCCCCCTTCGGCGGACGGGGAATCCAGCGCGGCGTCTCGTTCTTGTAATCGAGGTACTCGCGGCCGAAGATCGATTCGAGCACGCCTTCCTCGTAACGGACGATCAGCTCGTACTCGACCGCGAACAGGAGCACGGCGATCGGCAGGAACCAGAGCACACCGGAGATGGTGACGAATCCGAGCCAGATCAGAAAGTTGCCTATGTAAAGAGGATTCCTCGCCCACGCGAAAATTCCGTACGTGACCAGCCGCTGCACATTGCGCGAGCGGCGGCGCGTCACCGTACCCGCCGCCGCGACACCCGCCAGGCGGATCGCTTCGCCGACCACGATCAGAGCGAGCCCTACTTCCCAGCGAAATGGGGAGGTGGATCCCGGCATCACCAGCGGAATTCCCAGGAAGAGAAGCGGCAGCCAGCCGCGATGGCGGAACAATACTGCGCCGATCTGGGCGGGAATCGACTGCTCCGTAGCGCTTACGCCTTCGGGCACTCGCCCCGGGTTGCTCAACGGGGTTTTGCCTCTTCCCACGGAGCGAAGAGCGTCCGCCATTGATCGGGCACGGGGATCGGCTTTCCCTCGTGTGACACGGTCACGTAGACGATCGACGCGTCGCAAACCACTGTGCCGTGCTGATTCCGCACCTCCTGCCGTACGACAAAGCTTGTATTCCCGACGGAAGTGAGTCCCGTTCGGATGGTTAGATCGTCACCGGGGAACGTCTGAGCCTGATAAGACGCCTCGACCTTTCGCACGACCGCCCACAGGTCCGACTTCATGTACTCGTCGTACGACATGTGGCTTTCGAGTGCCGACCAGCGCGCCCGCTCCAGCAACGTCAGCATGTGGGCGTGATTGACGTGGCCGACCGCGTCGCAGTCGCTTGGATAAATGTGAATCTTGAGGTTTTCCGTCATCTGATTGTCGAATAAGTGGCGAGCGACGAAAGTTAACGCCCGAGGACCGCGACACCATTAAACCGCTAGATTTCGGTGATGCCTCCCGCCAAAACGGAGGGCGCTATCTATCTCGACCAGATACCCGAGGTAGACCGCTTTCTTTCCGAAATATCGAACGTAAAAGAGCTCGCCCTCGATACCGAAGGAGCGAGCTTCCATCGTTTTCTCGATCGCATCTATCTTCTCCAGATCTCGACTCGCGCGGAAAGCGCGATCATTGACCCATTGCCGATCGGATCACCATCGAAACTGGGCCAGCTGCTCGAGAGCAAGAGCGTCGAGGTAGTCTTCCACGACGCTGACTACGACCTGCGGCTGCTGCACCAGGACTACGGCTGGCACGTTACCAACATCTTCGATACGCGGGTCGCATCGCAGCTGCTGGGAATCAAATCGTTCGGACTCGCGGCGCTGCTCGAGCAGTACTTCCAGGTGAAGCTGGACAAGAAGCACCAGCGCGCCGACTGGTCGATGCGCCCCCTCACGGCTGACATGCTCGCATACGCGGCGGAGGACACCCGGTACTTGCTCAAGCTCAAGGATCTCATGAAGGGTGAGCTCAAGAATCGCGGCCGGATGCACTGGGCCGAGGAAGAGTTCGCACGCCTCGAGGGAACGCGCTGGGATGCAGAGGACAACATGGAGGGATTTCTCCGCATCAAGGGCGCCCGCGACCTCTCCCGACGCGAGCTGGCCGTTCTGCGTGAGGTCGCCAACTGGCGCAACACTGTCGCGGCGCAACTCGATCGCGCGACGTTCCGGGTGATAGGCAACGAGGTTCTGCTCGAGATTTCTCGCCGGGCGCCGAAGAGCATCTCGGAGCTGGGCGCAATCAAGGGGATGCCCAAGGGAATCATGGATCGCGCCGGAGCAGACATCATCGCCGCAGTTGGCCGCGGGATGAGCGCGCCCGAGGCGGATCTTCCGAAATTTCCGAAGGGTCAGCGCTGGAACAAGGATCGCGACTTCGACGACAAGGTCAATCGCCTCAAAGCGGTACGGGATGCCGCGGCCACGAGGCTGGGGCTGGATCCCGGCGTGCTATGCTCGCGGGAGAGACTGGAGAACGTCGCTCGCAGCGGAGCAAAGACAGTCGAGGGGCTTGCCGCCGTTCCAGATCTGCGGCGATGGCAGATCGAGGAGATGGGAGAGGGTTTTATTCGGGCGTTGCAGCCGGCGTAGAGAACCGCCGGTCAGTCAGGCTCCTTGAACAGAAATCGCTGCCGCATTCGCGTCGCCACCGCGCAATCGCCCAGATGCGCCGGGAAGACGCGGTCCTGTTCCGAGGTTGTGGATTCGTCGCGCAGGCGACCGCGAACACGAGCGCCGCGAGGGTGACACCGCCGAAGTGAAGAACCCTGTTGCGGTGAGCCAAACCCGCGGGTCTTTGATGGCGCACCGGCTCAATTTTATCGGGTCACCAGCTGTGTCACTAGAAGCCGAGGTACGCCCTCACTCGTGGCTCCATTTTCTCGGGCGTCCAGAAGGGCATCCAGACGAGATTCACTTCCACCTTCTCCACGCCGGGAAGCTTCCCCACTTCAGTCTCGGCGTTTGTCATCAGCTCCGGACCCGACGGGCATGCAGGTGAAGTAAGGGTCATATCGACCTTAACGGTCGTACCGTCGACAGCGATCCCGTAGACCAAACCCAGGTCTATGATGTTGAGCTGGAGGTCCGGATCCTTGACCCGCCGAAGCGCGAGCTTGACCTGGTCCTCGGACACTACCCCGCTCGTGGCAGGCCCTTCAGTCGGAGTTGGGGTCGTTGTTGATTCTTCGCTCATTCAGGATTCCGTGTCGGCTACCGAATAATCACCAGATCGACGTCCCTGAAACAAGAGCGGGCGCCTTTTCGGGCGCCCGCTCTCTGTCCGTTCGAACCGGCCTTAATGACTCTTTTTGGAGCTCTTTGTAGCCGGCGCCTTCTTGGAGGCACTCTTCTTCGCCGCGCTGGCGCGGCTTCTTGACGTCGCGCTGGCGATCGTGTGGTGGCGGGACGACCCGTGACGGCGTCTCGACGCCCTGCGCGGCGGCGGATTCCACCCCACTTCGCGGTCGGCGCGGAAGGCCTTGGATCCGGAGGCGAGCTTCGGCCCGTCGAGGACGGAGAGAACCGCCGCATCCGACAGATCGGCGCGGACATCGGAGATGACTTTCGCCGGTCTAAGCGCACGCGCTGCGTGCACACGGTTGGTG
>DASWBC010000117.1:0-1601 GCA_036390815.1 Gemmatimonadaceae bacterium | reverse complement strand
CGAGATACGGCCGATCGTGGGGACTCGATCGGGTCCGTGGGATCTGATCGTGAATCCCATCCTCGATACCTCGTTCGATGGATTTTCCCGCCTCGATTTCGCGCCGTCTCTGCGCCTGGCGTACAACCGATCGGCGACGTTCGCGCTGGCGGGGGAGCACTACGCCGATTTCGGCCAGTTGCGTCATCTCGATAGTCGTAGGAATCAGGGACACAATCTCTTTGCGGTGACCGACTACGACGGCAAGCTGATCGATGTAGAGGCGGGCATCGGTTTCGGATTGACCAAAGCATCCGACAAGCTCGTGCTCAAGACGATTCTCTCCCACACGTTCTGAGTCACTAGCGCACGAGCGCCGCCGACGCGTTCATCAGAATTGCGGTTTTGTTTTTGACTCACCTTAGCCCGCGGGGTAGCTCCTTTGACCGCAGTAAGGCGGCAACGCTATCAAGTCCCCGGATTTCTGCGAGATCGGCCGCCGTTTGTCCCTGCTTGTTGCGGACATTGGGATCGGCCCCGCCGGCGATCAGCATTTCGGCGATCTCTATCGCGCGCGGTTCGTCGTCGGGCAGCCACATGAGCGGTGTCTCATCCTCTCCTCTGGACTTGGCCAGCTTGGGCTCGGCGGCCAACACTTCACGCACGCGCCCGACGTTGCCGAGGAAAGTGAGAGCCCAGACATCCCGGCTGAGAGGGGTCAGGAATTGGATCATACGCTGCCTCAGTCCCCACAAAGCCCCCCAGAGTGGCGTGATGCCGTAGTGGGTTTCTCGTGGATCGATCTGCGCGCCCCGCGCCGTGAGAACTTCCGCGACGCGAAGCGAGTCATTGTAGGCTGCCACGTGCAGCGGATGCTGTTTGCCTTCTTCCCGGTCCTCGATGTCCGGAGACATTCCGAGGTCGAGCAGGAGCGCGACCACATCTGATTGATTGCGTGCCGCAGCCAACTTCATCGGTCTTGGTGACGACAAATATTCGGGGTGACCCGCGAGGAGCGACTCCGCCTTCTCGCGATCGAGTCCCAGACAAGCAGCCGTGAACGCCTCCTCACCCTCGAGCGCCCCGATGCTGCGCGCCGCTCCGTGGCGCGCGAGGAGCTCGGCCATCTCGACCGATCCTTTGCTTATCGCCTCCTCGTAGAGCGTCCTGCTCGACCGTCTACCCGACGCGTCGACCGTATACGCGTTGCGCTTTGGTGCGGGGGGTGCATTTGGATTTGCGCCGTGCTCGAGCATCCATCTTACGAGCCGAGGATTGTTTCTATCGATTGCGCCGCCGAGAAGGAATCGGGCGCCGCACCCGTAGCCGCCCATGCCGAACATCGGCCAGTCTGGATCCGCCCAGTCGGATTCGCGACCGGTTTTCACCGCGTGCGCATAGGCTATTTCGAGGTACCACTCGACGTCGCCTTTGAAGTGCGTGTTGTAGATGACCTGTATGTCGTACGGATTGGCGCCCCGTTCGATCAGCAACCGCACCAGCGCATCGCGCCGTGGATGCGGAGGCCGACTTTCTTCGCCTTCTCCGATCGCTCCGACCAGCGGTGTGTAGAAGCTGTCACCGGCCTTGAAGTAGGCGTTCGGATTCGCGCCGTGATCCAG
>DASWBC010000116.1:0-2588 GCA_036390815.1 Gemmatimonadaceae bacterium | reverse complement strand
AGCGCGGTAAAGTCTCGGCTGGCGGCCAGCCCGGCACAAGGGCTTCGATCACGCGCCTGAGCCGGTCAACGTCAGTGAGAGCCAGCGCGTGTCACCGGACGGAAGAAGAGCGAGGATAGAAGGCGCGCCCAGTGCCAGCCGCGCACGCCGCCGTCTGCGCCAATACAAAGGGAAAGGGAACCCTGACAACTACGACTTGACCTTAGGCCGGACGAGCAAGTACACGGGCCAGCTCAGCGCGAGAAGAATCAGCGAATAGACGCTGTTCCGCGTGTCGGCCGCGGCCGCACCGGTGAGAAACGCGACTGAAAGCACAAAAACTCCGCCCGTCGTCCACGGATGACCCTTCGCCTTGTACGGCCTGGGAGTCTCAGGCTCCTTTTTTCGGAGAATCAGGAGACTTCCAAAGGTCAGGACGTAGTTCGCCACGAAAAAGAAAGCCGTGATAGCGAGCACGAGCTCAAACGTTCCCGTGATCACGAGCGCGAGCACGACGATCGTGCTCAGCAACAGGCCGACAGACGGAGTCCCTCCTCGATTCACGTATTCCGCTGACGGCAGAAACCCGAGTGCGCCGAGGCGGTACAGAACACGAGACGCCATCAGCTGAAACGCGTTGACGGCGCTCAGCAGCGAGATGATCATGATTGACCGCAGCACCGTGTCGCCCTTCGCCCCGAAGACCTCGCGCGCCGCGGAGCCGGCGACGAGCGGATCGCCGGCCATTTTGGAAAGGGGGAGGACGTACAGGAAGGCGAGATTCACCAGAACGTACAGAAGCCCAACCGCTACCACTCCTCCGAAGATGCTGCGCGGAATCTCGCGCGCCGGATCCTTGACCTCACCCGAGAAATACGTGATCGCGTAGTAGCCGTCGTAGGTGAAGATCACCGCCTGCATCGAAAGTACGAGCGCCGTGACAAGGGCAAATCCCTGCGGAACCGGCAAGCGCGATGTGTCGGCGGCCTGCACCGATGGTCCGCCACCCCAGGCAAAGCACGCGACGATGAGAACGACGAACGCTCCCGTCTTCGCGATGGCGGTTATCATCTGCGCTCTGCTGCCGGACCTCACACCGATCCACTGCAGCAGGGCGAACCCGAGGATCACCGCCGATCCGATCATCCACGCGACGCCCTTCTGCCATCCGAAAAGCAGCGCCGTGTATTCGCCAATCACGATCGCCGCCAGTGCCGCGCTGCTGCACGTGGATAACCAATCGCTCCAGCCGATCACGAATCCAGCGTACGGGCCCATACCCCTGCGTACGAAGACGGTGAATCCGCCCGACTCCGGCATCATTGTCCCGAGCTCCGCCAGCGCATTTGCGCCGAACGCGGCGTACACGGCCCCCATTACCCATACGCTCAAAAACAGCGGGACGCTCGGCAAATGTTGCGCGATTTCTCCGGGTGTCCGCAGAATTCCGGAGCCGACGGTGTTGCCGACGATAACCGATAGTCCGAATACGACTCCGAGTACCGTCAGAAGGCTCCGCGCCGGTCGAGCGCGGGGCGCGCTCGCCGGTTCCCGCGCCTCCACGGGCTCCGTCACTCGCGCGGAGTCAGTCGCGAAGAACCGTTCGTGGCGGGCGGTCTGGCCATGAAGTCGGCCAGCAGCTCGTGGAAATGGTGGGTGCCCACTTCGCGGCGTTCCGAATACCGGCCACGGTCGTAGAGACGCGACCGCACTCCCCGCTGCACCGACTCGACCACTTCCTCGTCCTCCATCTCGACGCGGTGCAGCCCCGCTCCGACGCCGCTCTCGCGGAGCGCTGGGTTCCAAACGTAGGAATGAAACGCGACCTTGGTGCGTCCGGGTGCCTGGGGGGTGACGACGTTGAGGGAGAGTCCCCACGGATAGAAGTTGAACATGATATTGGGGAACAACCAGAAATAGAACGCCCCTACCCGCTCGCTCGCGTTTGGATGTCCCTTCGGCAGATCGAACGCCGGCTCTCCTGCCTTGGCGATTCCGAGCTGGAGATTGCCATAGCGGTATCTCTCGGTGCGATAACCGGAGTAATCGAGCATCTCCGCCAATCCCGCGTGCACGTACGGGATGTGAAATTCCTCGAGATAGTTGTCGCAGTAGAGCGCCCAGTTTGCGTTGATCAGATAATCCTGCGATGTCGCGTTGTCGCGCACGAATTCGTCGAGCGGCATGAACGACACGCGCTCGCGCACAGGCGCAATCCATTCATCGAACGACATCTCAGGAGCAAGGCCGCTGAAGAGAAGCGGACCGAAACGCTCGAGCGGCAGCTGCGGGAGATTGTCCTTCTCCGAGGGAAAGCCGACTGTGGTGTCGAATTCCGGCATCGACACGAACTTGCCGTCGAGCGAATACTTGCGTCCGTGATACCTGCAACGGAGAGAGCGAGCGTGCCCTTCGCCCTCGACGACGATCGCCCCTCGATGCGTACAAACGTTTGAGAGGCAATACGTCTCACCTTCGTCGTCCGCGGTGAGAACCAGCGGCTCATTGAGACATCCATCGAGCAGCGTGAACGGCGCCACGCGCCCGGGAGCTTTGACGCGCGCACCATCGCCGACCCACTGCCAGCTGCGCGCGAAGACGCGATCCTT
>DASWBC010000115.1:0-1789 GCA_036390815.1 Gemmatimonadaceae bacterium | reverse complement strand
GAACGGTGGCGATTGATGTTCCCCACGGGTACGAGGTCACGCAACACCTGCTGTCGCGGAACATCCTGGTCGACTACCGCATAGGTGCCGGTATCAGGATTGCCCCTCACTTCTTTACGCGGGAGGACGAGCTGGACGAAGCAGTGTCGGAGATCGACAAGGCTCTCGAGAACGGGAGCTGGCAACGCTTCTCGGAAAAAATCGCGGTCGTCACCTGAACCGTTCTGCCGGGGATGTTACTACCTTGAACAATGCAGTGTCTAAAGAGTACAATAGACCTATACTCGACTCCTCGGAGGGTGCGTAGTCATGCCAACACCTTTTTTGAGTTCTGAAGAGTACGACGAGAGAGCCCATCAGCTGTACAATGAAGGACAGTATGACGAAGCTCTGGACGTACTTAGAGAGGGACTCGGTCTCTATCCGAACTCGGTGGAGCTCCACATTGGTGTTGGCTACGCACACCATGCCCGCGAGGACTACGCGTGGGCCAGGCGCAGTTTCGAGGAAGCGCTCGTCCTCGATCCGGACCACGAGGACGCTCTCGCCGGACTAGGCGAGACGCTGCTGAAATTCGGCCAGCAGGATGCTGCGCTCAAAGGCTTCCGCCATACCTTGGAATTAGGATACCAGGATGACGTCGAGCTGATGCTCCAGATCGGGCGCGCGCTTTTCCGCGAAGGCCTGATCGACGAGTCCAAGCAGTTCTTCGAGATTGCGGCACAGCAGACGCCCGATGCGGCGGAAGCTGTCTCGTGCATCGGTTACGCCGAGCACAGGCTGGGAAATGACGAGACGGCGATCTCGACGCTTCGTCGCGCGCTCCAGATGGATCCCGATCACACCGAAGCCCGCATCTATCTGGGCAACATTTTCTACGATCGCGGCGACTACGAGGCTGCGCTCTACCATCTCGATCGCTCCACTCCCGAGGATCACTGGGACGAGCTGGGCATCTGGAGGCTGATCGAGCTGAAGAAGATGATCTACCGCCTGCGCGACAACGATCCGGAGCTGCGCCCGTGGGAGGACAGGCTGCGCGATCTGGCCGGCGACCTCGACGACATCGACGAGATGCTGGCGGACATCGAAGCGAAGTTCATCGACGCGGCTCAAGCCGAGGCGAAGGGACAGCTGGAGCTGTTCGGCGCACTCCTCTCCACCTTCGCCGATGCGAAGACGACCCCCGAGTCCCATCGCATCAAGCTCGACGATGGCAATACCTTTGAGGGTACCTGGGAAGAAATCGTCGAGAAGATGCGCCATGCGAATTGTCTCAAAGTGACGCCAAAACCCGAGCAGGATGCCGAGAGCTTCATTCGACGTAGCGCGGATGCAGGGCTGTTGCGCATCCTGAGATGAATCCACAGAACTTCGAGCTGGCGCTCAACGCACTCAGCGGCACGCGGCCCGTTCTCGCCCACTTCGACACACCCCGCACGGCGGAGGACCTGGCCGCCGACGTCATCGATCTTTGGGCGGGTGCGGAAAAATCCCTTCAGGCTCTGGTCGGCGTCTCGTCTCTCACGGGGCAGCAGCTGATTCGCGCGGCGCGCCAGGCGGAGCTGATCACGCTCGATCAGGCGCACACGCTGCTCGCGTTTCTCGCCGCGCGCGACCGCGCCAGCCGAATGAGTTACAAACCCGTGCAAGCCGACGGCGACGCAGCCGTCGATGGATTCAACGCGCTCGAGTCCGTGCTCGCGGGTCGGTTGCCGGTGGAGCACGAAGCGCCGGCGAGCCCGGTGGTGGCTGCCTACATTCCCCGCAAATCGCAACCACCGCAGCC
>DASWBC010000114.1:0-9782 GCA_036390815.1 Gemmatimonadaceae bacterium | reverse complement strand
GATTCGCTAAACACTGACGCCTCGTGCGTGTGGATTGCTACCTAAAAGGCAAACCCAGCCGAGGCAAGAACGAGGACTTCGAGTGTAGTTCGACTCATTCCCAATCTCCGACTGTCAGCCCAACGCATTAGTTCACTCGCGGCGATTCACCTAATGTTAGAAATCAAAACCCGCGGAAGTTGCTGAGCTCGGTTGCCTTGGCCGTCTCGTTGTTGATGTCGTCCCCACCGACTGCTTCCTGAATCGCCAGGCCCTTCGCAAAAATCAACTTGTCATCACCAGGCTTGTAATACTCGGGAATCTTTCCCACCAGTTCGTACCCGGTGCGCTCATAGAACTGAATCGTCCCGCCATAGGTCTCTTGGGACGATGTTTCAATCAGTAGCATCCTACCCCCACGCCGCACCACCTCTTCCTCGCTGAACTTGAGCAGCCGCTTCCCAACTCCGCCCCGGTGCTTGGACTTGTCGACGGCAATCCAGTACAAATCGAACGTCGACTCCGTAAGGGGCGTCGGACCGAAACACACGTAGCCCAGCACTTCCGACTTTTCCGGATCCCGCGCTTCCAGCACGTAAGTGAGATACCCGCTGTGCTCGCCCAGCTCCAGCCACTCGTCGATCAGCTCGAGCGCAATCCCGACTTCCGCGGGGGTGAAGTTCCCCGCGCTCTCGAGAATCCTGAAGACACCGCTGCGGTCGGCCGCGACGAGCGGCCTGACTATCCGATTCATCGGTTCGTATGCTAAAAGCTGGGGAGGTGCGGCGAGCGTCGGCATTCGTTTTTTCCAATCATATCTGAAGTGACCTGCCAAGAACGCCGAGCGCGGCTTCCTTCACCGCCTCGCTGAGCGTCGGGTGCGAGTGCACCGTGATTCCAATATCCTCCGAGGACCCGCGGTACTCGAACGCCAGCACCGCCTCCTGAATCAGCTCCGACACGCCCGGCCCAATCATGTGCGCGCCGAGTAACTCGTCGGTCTCGGCGTCCGCAATGAACTTGACGAAGCCAATAGTGTCGCCCGCCGTACGCGCCCGCGCATTCGCGGAAAACGGAAATCTACCCGTCTTGTACTGCCGGCCGCTCGCCTTCACCTCATGCTCAGCCAATCCAACCGTCGCGATCTCCGGCCACGTGTATACCACCGACGGCATCGACTTGTAATCAATGTGAGATTTCTGCCCGGCGATAACTTCGACCGCGACCACACCCTCATCTTCGGCTTTGTGCGCGAGAAGCTTTCCCCCGACGACGTCCCCTATCGCGTACACATTCGGGAGATTCGTGCGCATCTGCGCGTCGACAAGAATCTCATTTCGCTTGCTCAAACCAAGACCCAGCGCCGCGGAATCGATTCCCGTGAGCAATGACTTCCGCCCAACCGATACCAACACGTAGTCCGCCTCGATTTTCTCCGATTTTCCATCCTTCTCGACGTCCACGAGCACCCGGCTCGGTTCGACCTTCGCGCTCGTGACCTTTGACCCGACACGAATGTCGAGGCCTTGCTTCCGGAAAGTCTTGTCTGCTTCCTTGATGATCTCTTCGTCGTTGCCGGGAAGTATCGTCGGCATCAGCTCGACGACAGTCACCTTCGCTCCGAGCCGGCGCCACACGGATCCGAGCTCGAGTCCGATAACGCCGCCGCCGATCACGAGCAGATGCTTGGGCACCTCCGGAATCTTCAGAGCGCCGATATTCGACAACACACGCTTCTCATCGAACTTCAGGAACGGCAGCTCGATGGGAACCGAGCCGGTCGCGATGATCACGTTCTTCGCGCGGTAGGACTCCGGCTTTCCATCGGTGCCGGCGACATCGATGACGTTCCCTTTCCTGAGCGTGCCGCGCCCCTTCGCCCACACGACCTTGTTCTTCTTGAACAGGTACTCGACTCCCCTCGTGTTCGCACCCACGACGGCGTCCTTCCGCTTCATCATCGTCGGCAGATCCAGCTTCACATCGCCGATCGTCACACCGTGCTCGGCTGCGTGCAGCTTGGCAAACTCATAGTGCTCCGACGACGTGAGCAGCGCCTTGGATGGGATGCACCCGACGTTGACGCAGGTGCCACCAAGGGTCTTGTCCATCTCGATGCAAACTGTATTGAGGCCCAGCTGGCCGGCGCGTATTGCTGCTACATATCCACCGGGTCCGCCGCCGATGATCGCTACATCGCAGTCGACCATCTATTCGATAAGCATCGCGGCCGGATCTTCGATGAGCTCCTTCACGCGTACGAGGAATAGCACCGCCTGCTGGCCTTCGACGATGCGGTGGTCGTAGGACAGCGCGACGTACATCATCGGCCGAATCACGACCTGGCCATTGATCGCAACAGGCCGGTCCTGCGTCTTGTGCAAGCCGAGTATGCCGACCTGCGGGTAGTTGATGATCGGCGTCGAGACGAGCGAGCCGAATACTCCGCCATTTGTGATCGTGAAGGTTCCGCCGGTGAGATCATCCATGGTGAGCTTGCCGTCACGCGCGCGCTTGGCGACTTCAGAAATCTCGCGGCTCAATTCAATAGTCCCTTTCCGATCCGCATCCTTGACGTTGGGAACGACCAGACCCTGCTCAGATGCGACCGCGATTCCCATGTTGACGTAGTGCTTGTAGATGATGCTGTCGCCATCCACCTGCGAGTTGACGGTCGGGAATTGTCTCAACGCCTGACACGCCGCGCGGACGAAGAACGGCATGAACGTCAGCTTGACGCCGTGCTCCTTCTCGACTTTCTCCTTGAACTTCTCGCGCAACGCGTTGATCGCCGACATGTCGACTTCATTGAACGTCGTCAGATGCGCGGTCGCGTGTTGCGACTGAAGCAGATTCTCGGCGATGCGCTTCCGCCGCGTGGACATTTTCTCCCGCGTCTCACGCTCGCCCGGCGCCGCGCCATTTCCGCCACGCGAAGGCGGAGCCGGCGTGGCGGTAGAGGCCCGCGCGGTCACAGGTGCGCGCTCGGTACCGGCCGGCGCGGCTAGCACGTCCGGTTTCGACACGACGCCACCACGCCCGGTTCCGGCTATCGCCGCGATGTCTATCCCGCGCTCGTCAGCAATTCGACGCGCTGCCGGCGACGACTTGGTCGTTCCGGACTGACCCGCAGCGGGAGCCGCAGCCGCACGCGACGGCGCGGATGGCGCCGCAGGCGTCGGAGCAGGTGTCGGAGCAGCTGCCGGAGCCTTCGCCGCGGGAGCTGCAGCGTGCGTCGCTCCAACCGCGGCCCCGACCGCTGTCTCATCTAGCTCGCCGAGCACGTCGTCCACGTGCACGACTTCACCCTCATTCTTCAATCGCTTGGCGAGAACACCGGGTTTGAGCGCCGGGACTTCCACGGTGATCTTGTCGGTCTCGAGATCGACGAGCGTATCGCCGGCGGCAACGACGTCACCCTCCTTCTTGACCCACCGGGACACGGTGGCTTCGACGATCGACTCGCCTAGAGGGGGAACCTTTATGGGGAGCATTCAGTCTGATCCGGAGCGGATGGAAATCAAAGTCGGTATCTTCGTCATGCGTGTCGCTCAGCCTACGGAACGTACGACTCTTTTTTGAGACGTAGGTGATGCGCGACGTAGGTGATGCGTATAGCAGTATCAGCTCACTAACACGTATGTGATACACACAGAACGTATGATTCGACTGAATATAACGCTCCGATAATCGCGTGCGAGGACTCACCATCTCGGCGCACGGCGGCCTCGACCAGATCGAGTACCGCACCGATCTGCCGAAGCCGGAGCCCAAGCTCGGCGAGATCCGCATCCGCGTCAGAGCGGCAGCGCTCAACCATCTGGACCTGTTCGTCGTCGGCGGAATGCCGGGGGTCAACATCACCCCGCCCTGGATCCTCGGGGCCGACGCCACGGGAGTCGTGGACGCCATCGGCGACCTCAGGGGAACGTCCGACAACCAGCTCAAGGTCGGCGACACCGTCATCGTCAACCCGGGCCTGAGCGACCACACTTGCGAGTTTTGCCAGGCGGGCGAGCACTCGCTCTGCGTCCACTTCAAGCTGCTCGGAGAGCACGCGCCTGGAACACTGGCGGAATACATCGTGATTCCGGCGCACAACGCGCGCAGCATCCCGAAAGACAGGCCAGTCGAGCAAGCCGGCGCGTTCACCCTGTCCACACTTACCGCGTGGCGAATGGTCGTGACACGCGCCCGCGTCAAGAAAACCGACAACGTTCTGATCTGGGGAATCGGCGGCGGAGTCGCCCTGGCCGCGCTCGAGATCGTGCGCACGATCGGCGCGACGCCGTGGGTCACATCCCACAGCGACGAGAAGCTGGCGCTGGCGCGTGGACTGGGCGCCGAGCACGTGATCAACTACGCGACGTCCGACGTGGGGAAGGAGATCAGGGCGCGCACCAACAAGCGCGGAGTGGATGTCGTTTTCGACACCGTCGGCGAAGCTACCTGGGGGCAGTCGCTCGGCGCGCTCGGGAGGCGCGGGCGACTGGTGACTTGCGGTGCGACGTCGGGCCCGATCGTTCAGATGGATGTTCGACGGCTTTTCTGGAATCAGTGGGACATCATGGGCTCGACAATGGGGAACGACGCCGAATTCGACGCCGTCACCAGCGAATTTCACGCGGGCCACCTGATGCCGCTCGTCGACTCGGTGTTCGACATCTCGCAGGGACGGCAGGCATTCGAGCGGCTCCAGAGCGGCCAGCAGTTCGGCAAGATCGTCGTGCGGATTCCTGACTGATGACGGACAAAGACCCCGCGAAACGCGCACGGGCGGGCGGCGAACAGCCAGCTGACAAGGGCCTCGCGCAGTTCAGCGCGAGCGAGCTGCAACAGATCCGCGACGAGTTCACATCCGGGAAAATGCCCCTCTGTCCCCGTTGCAGTGTCGCAATGTCGCGCCGGGAGATCGGGGGCGGTTCATTCGGCCTGGGTTATGCGCGCCAGCGAGACTGGCTGATCTGCGGTAAATGCCGCCGCAGCGCCATCTTCGACATCCAGCGCGGAACCCGAACTTAAGAGGGGCGAAATAGGGCGCGCACCGGTATCTTTGCGGGGTATTCCGGTCCCATTCGAGTGTCACGAGACTCGAGCTCGAACCCCGCTTTACCCAAACTCCAAATGATCTCAATTCGACGCCTCGCAACAACGGGCGCCCTGCTGTGTTTTGCCGCTGCTGATCTTCGCGCCCAGGTCGTCGAGAGGCCCGTTCCATTCGACAGCGCCGGGCAGGTGGTCGTCATGACGCCGTACATCGCCGAGCGAGCCGCGTTGCGCGCTCCGTGGTGGCCTGTCTCGGGTGATTTCACCGAGGCCAGACTCTACACCGTGAACGACTCGAGTTACGTGCTCACGGTGGGGCGCCGATCGGGAGTCGTCGAACGCTACGCCATCACTTCAGTAGATCGCGACGCGATTCGCGCGATCGTGTCACGACTGCCGCGCGACGTGATCACCGCGCGGAACGATGCCCGCAATGCTTTCGTCAAGAACCAGACGATTCTCGGCATTCTTGTATACGGACCCACGTTCGCGGGCGCCATCGCCAACAACGGTGCTGGCGCCACCGCCGGATACCTGGTCGTGGCGGGCGGAA
Source organism: Gemmatimonadaceae bacterium (assembly GCA_036390815.1). Taxonomy (GTDB): domain Bacteria; phylum Gemmatimonadota; class Gemmatimonadetes; order Gemmatimonadales; family Gemmatimonadaceae; genus UBA4720. Next base: position 4,204 of record DASWBC010000114.1, on the reverse strand, counting down.
GCTTCTTCGCCGCGTCGGAGATCTCACGAAGGACATTCATCTCGCGGGCGCAGAGCGACCTGGCGTTCAACATGGGGCACAACGGAGCGCTCGCGGGCTGGGCGACTATGTACATGTTCGACCAGGGCAACCGGACTCAGTCCGCCGGCGCATTCGTCGGAGGACTGGCTGGGGCGGCTCTGGGGCTGAGCACCGCCCGCAACATGACCGAAGCCGATGCCGTCGGATCTGCATTCGGCTCCGACATGGGCGCGCTCATCAGCTGGGGAACGATGGAGGCAATCAGAGGAAAGGAGACTTGCACCTTCGACCCTGTCTCCTTTGTCGAGACTTGCACGCGCTCGCTTTCGAATCGTACCGAAGTGACGATGATTCTTGCCTCGGGAATCGTCGGCTATCCGCTCGGCCTGCTGTATCCCCGGAATGCGCGTTATCGCGTCACGCCTGGTGACGTTCAGACGTTGTGGGGCAGTGCGCTCCTCGGCGCGGCGACGACCAGCGCATTTCTGGGCGAGGGAAGCAGTGGACGCGCGGTCGCCGCGACGGTGACGACGGGCGGAGTTCTCGGGATCATCGCTGGCGACAGGTTCCTCGTTCAGCGCTACGATCACAGCCGGACCGATGGAGGCCGCGTCGTCCTCGGCACCGTGGCCGGCGGACTGATGGGGGCCGGTGTCGCGACCATCTTCAATACCGACAATCCGAATCCGCATTTCGTCCTCGGGCTCGCGGCGGTCGGTGGCCTCGCCGGGACCATCATCACGGAACACTATCTCGATCCGGCCTCCGACGCCGGACCTCCGCGAATTCGTGTAACTTTCAACCCTGCGAGCATCGCGCTCATGGCCGCCCGCTCCCCGGGGAATCATTCCCTACTCAATGTGAGGTTCTAGTGGACACCACGACGACACTCACCTTCAGCGACAGAATGCAGGGCAGCTTCGAGCAGCTCTATCGCTACGTGCCCGCGCTCTTCGGCGCGCTGGTCATCCTCTTTGCCGGCTATCTCCTGGCGAGGTTGCTGGAGAAAGGCACCGACCGCTTGATGAAAAGGATCCATCTCAACCACATCCTCGAGCGCGGCGGTGTGATGGAGGCGGTGGAGCGGTCGGGGTCGCGCGTCAACCCGACGCGCGTCGCGGGAAGCCTCGTCTTCTGGTTCGTGATGTTCGCGGTGATGCTCGTCGCCGCCAACGCGCTGGGACTCCAGTCGCTTGCCAACGTCTTCTCCGAGCTGGTGAGTTATATCCCGAGCGTCATCGCCGCGATCGTAATAATGATTGTGGGCATTGTCCTTGGTAGCTTCGTTGGCGGCCTGATCATGGCGTCGGCCGGCGGACTCCACGGCGGCCCGACACTGGCGCGCGTCGGCAAGGGCGGCGTCGTCCTGCTGGCCGCCTTCATGGCATTGCAGGAGCTGGGCGTCGCCACGGAGATCGTCACAACCGCGTTCGCGATTCTGTTCGGTGCCATCGCGTTCGCGATATCGCTTGCCTTCGGGCTCGGCAATCGCGAGCTAGCCGGCGAAGTCACGCGCAAATGGTACGGGCGCTACAAGGAGGAGCGCGACAACATCGAACGCGAGAATCGCGAGCTCGACCGGGCCGAAGGAATAGAACCGCCTGAAGAGTACGTGAGACCCACCTATGGGATTCGCAACACCGGCCCCCACGACGTAGTTCGCCCACCCGAGTGAGCTCACCCGCCGCGGAATCACCAGCAGTGACGTCCGCGACAAGAGAGCTCGTGAGAGCGCTGTCGCTCCGCGATGCGATCGCGCTCGTCCTCACTGTCATTGGAACGGGTGTCTTCCTCAAGACCGCGCCGATGGCGCAGCTCGTTGGTAGTCCGTCAAGGGTGTTGCTCGCCTGGCTCGCCGCCGGACTCCTGTCTCTAGCCGGTGCGCTGACCTACGCCGAGCTTGGCGCGATGATGCCCGAGGCGGGCGGCGAGTACGTGTTCCTGCGTGAGGCGTACGGCGACCTTCCCGCGTTTCTTTTCGGCTGGTCGCTGGTGATGATCATGGCCAGCGGAGGACTCGCCGCGGTCTCGACTGCGCTGGCATCGTTTCTCGCTTCGTTCGTGCCGCTCGATGCGGTCTTTACCACACACGATTTTCACGCGCTGGGGCAGGTCGTGCACTGGCGACTCGGCATCCAGCAGCTCGTGGCGGTCGCCGTGATTCTTCTCTTCTCCTGGGTGAACGCGCGCGGCATCCAACTGGGCACCAAAGTGCAGTGGGCCGCGACGGTCGCCAAGCTGGGCGGGATAGCGGTCATCGTGCTCGGCGCATTTCTCCTCTCGCGCAGCGGGTCGTGGGAGCATCTGAAGATGCCCGTCACGGCGGGAATCGCGCCCACCGGAGCGGGCGCGTTCGGCGCCGCAATGCTCGCGGCCCTCTGGGCGTATCAGGGATGGTCGAACGTCCCGATGATGGCAGGCGAGATCGAAAAGCCCGAGCGAAACGTCCCGCGCGCGCTGATCTTCGGTATGCTGATCGTGATCCTCGTGTACCTGGTCACCAATCTTGCTTTCTTCTACGCGCTGCCCTTCAGCGAGATACTGACGTCCAACTCGACAGCATACCGCGATGCACTTCCGGTTGCCGCGAAAGCTGCGCAGACATTCTCGTCGTACGGCGCGCAGATAGTGTCGCTGGCGTTCATCATCTCCGCGATCGGGGCGCTCAACGGAATCACCATGATGAATGCGCGCGTTCCATTCGCGATGGCGCGCGACGGACTCTTTTTCGGCCCGCTGGCGAATCTGAGCGCTACATCGAGCGTGCCGGTGAACGCGATCTGGTTCCAGGGAATTTGGGCGTGTGTGCTCGCATTGTCGGGGACCTTCGATCAGATCACGACGTCGGTGATTTTTGCGGTATGGGTCTTTACTGCACTGGTCGGATCATCTCTCTTCGTGTTGCGGAGAAAGCTGCCTGCATCTCCACGCCGGTATCGCACGCCGGGTTATCCGGTCGTGCCGGCGCTTTTCGTTCTGGTCGCCCTCTGGTTGGTCATCAACACCTTGACGGCCTCCCCGGTGGAATCCACGGCGGGGCTCGTCCTCATCGCCCTCGGCCTGCCATTCTTTTTCTACTTCCGCGCTTCCGGCTGGATCACCCGGGCCCGGACGAAGGAAAGGCCGCACTAGATCGTGCCGGCCAGGTACTGCTTCCGCACGCGCTCCGGATGTCGCTCGATCGCATACCGCAGCATCGTCCGCGGCATCCGCCGGTAGTGTTTCTTCAAAAAGCGATCGAGAGTCGTGCGATCGCGCTTTCCCGCCTCGCGCAGCATCCATCCGGTTGCCTTGTGAATCAGATCCTGGGAGTCGCCAAGTAGCAGCTCCGCGATCTTGAGCGTCGGGCGAAGCTCGTTGCGCTTGATGAAATAAAAGGTGGAGACGATCGCTATGCGCCGCTCCCACAGACTCTCCGATCGTGCCAGCCGCTCGAGCAGCGTGATGTCGCCGGCTTCGAGATGCTGGCCCACGATGTCTCCCGCGGAAACATCGACCAGATCCCAGTTGTTGATCCGGGCGGTATTCGCGAGGTAGGCGCGGTGAATGTGGGCGCGGCGGGGACCATCCCCACGGTCGTACGCCTCGACCATGAGCAGCAACGCCACCAGTCGCTCCTCGTGCCACGACGAAGAAAGCAGATCGAGTACGGCTGCATCATCCAACTCGCGGTATTTGCGCACGATGCCGCGCATCTCCGGCACGGTCAGGCCGAGGAACCTGTCGCCCTCACCGTACTGTCCCGGTCCGGTCTTGAAAAAACGTTGCGAGTGCGCGCCGCGGACGGGGTCGCCCAACTCATGCAGCTCGGCCCGAATCGCGGCGAGTGTCGGCGCGGCGCGAATCGGCTCGGTGCGAGCCGGCTTTGCCTTTGCTCCGCGCGCAGCTTTCACCGGGACGGGGCTGCTCCAGCGACGATCGCGCGCGACACCGCCTGCTGCAGCGGCCCGACATCCGGAAAGTATCCCCTGGGATTCGCCCCCATGTTCTGCCTGTTGGTGAGCAGGACAATGGACAGCTTGTAACGTGGAACGCCAGCCACGTACGTGCCCGTAAAACCCGTGTGCGAGAAGCTTCCCGGCGGCAAATAGCTCGACGCCTGCCATCCGAGATAGTTCTCATACTTGTCGCGAGTCAGGAACGCGTCGACGATTTCAGGTCGAATGTACTGGCGTCCGCCATA
>DASWBC010000113.1:0-2242 GCA_036390815.1 Gemmatimonadaceae bacterium | reverse complement strand
ACCGCGCACGAATTCACGAGCGAAGAGGCCAGAATCGCGGGAAGAAAGGGGGGTGAAGCATCCCGCGGCGGTCGCCGGTCGAGCGGAGCAAACGACAGCAACAATTGACCGACCAACCGGACGGAAGCGAACGAGGCGCGGATCACTCCGTGCCTCTTCGTTTTTTCGGGACCCGAATCGTCGCTGATTCTCAGGACCCGACTCGCCGCTGAGCGGTGGGCAGGTACGGTCCAGCGACAGCTGCGTCTTCAGAGCCTCCTCGGCCCCGTAGTTGCATCGCCTGTTTTCAGGAGGGAAGCCTACTCGCTACTCATCGCTGGCGCAGAATGATCAACCCGCGGCCACAACCGACTTCAGACGATCTTCGAGACCCCTCGCGCAAGGTGCGCAACGCCGGCACTCGCCCGGAAAACCGGCTGGCAAAGGCGGACGTCGCCGACGCCCCGACCAGAGAGAGCGACCGCGAGGATCTTCTTTCCACCATCGAGGAGCTCCGCCTCGCCGACGAGGAGCTGCGGATACAGACCGAGGCGCTTGCCGCCAGCCGCGATGCCCTCGATGAAGAACGCACCAGGTTTCGCGAGATGTTCGATTTCGCCCCCGACGCGTATCTGATCACCGATCTGTACGGTACGATACGCGATGCGAACGTCGCCGCGAGCCGGTTGCTCGGCGTCGAGGCGAAGTCGCTCGTCGGAAAAGCGCTTCCATCGTTCTTCGAGGAATCGGCGCGGAAGCAATTCCCTCATCAGCTCGATCAGCTCTCCGACTTGAACCGCCTCGACGACTGGGAGCTGTGGGTGCACCCGCGGCGCGGCCCGAGGACCGCCGTCTCGGCCTCGGTCGCCCGATCAACCAGAAACTACCTGGTTGCCGAATACCGCTGGATCGTCCGGGACTGCACCAAACGGAGGCAGGCCGACGAAGCAACCCGCGAGGTGATCCGCAATCTCGAGCAAAGAATCGCGTCAGGCACCGCTCAACTCGTGGCGGCGTACCGCACGATGGACGAGATCGCCCTGAGCGAGCGCACCGCGCGGGAGGAAGCCCAGGCAGCCAGCGATGAGACGTCGGACTTTCTGGCGCTCCTGAGCCACGAGTTCCGAACCCCCCTACAGGCAATCTTCGGCTACACCGAGCTGATGGAGCGCGAGATTCACGGACCTCTGACCGAGTCGCAGCGCAGGGATCTCCGCCGAATTCAACAGAGCCAACAGCACCTGCTGGGATTGATCACGGAGATCCTGGACTTCGCGCGTATCGAAGGCGGGCAGGCGATCGAGGTACGCCTCCAACCAACTACCGTGGACGAAATCCTGCGCAACGCGGAAGGATTGATCGGTTCGCAGCTGGAGCCGAAGGAGCTGAGGTACGCCTATCGCTGCGACGACGCATCCGTAGTCGCGCTGACCGACGGCGCGAAGCTGCAGCAGATCGTGCTGAACCTCCTCGCGAACGCGATAAAATTCACACCCTTCGGCGGCAGCATTGCGCTCGAGTGCGAGTCCGAAGGTGACACCGTCGCAATTCACGTAATCGATACCGGCATCGGAATCCCAGGCGACAAGCTGGAAGCCGTGTTCCAACCGTTCGTTCAGATCAGGGATGGGAACGCAATGACCAATGGCACCGGGCTCGGGTTGGCGATCAGCCGCCGGCTTGCCACCGCCATCGGCGGATCGCTCAGCGTGACGAGCGAGCTCGGCAAGGGCTCCACTTTTACTCTCCGACTTCAGAAGGCCTGAGACTACGAGAGAGCGGCCGCTCCCACGGAACCCGTCACACAGCACTTCTCGAGCATGCCGACTATTTCCTCCATCGTCGTGAGCCCGCGATCGCGCGCGTAGAACTTCCGGACCTCCTTGTGCCGCTCGTCCTTCGGAAGGAGCATTCCCGTCTCCGCCACCCATTTCTGCAGCGGACTCGGCCGCGGTCCCCACCAGCCGCACTCCTGAAACCTGGTGTTCAGCAGAATCACGATCGGGATCGAGCGGGATTTCCCGCCGCTGAGATGCGTATCCATGATGTCCAGGTTCTCGTCCCGGCCGAGAATGCGGAGCTCCATGTTGCTGACGGACTCGGCGAGCTTTGCAACAAGCGGGATGATGTTCACCGAGTCTCCGCACCAGTCCTCGCTAAGCGCCAGCAGATGCCATCGTCCGCCGAGTGCCTCGACCCGGGCGGAGAACTCGATCGGGATGACGACGTGGTGTGTAACCCCAACCCAGAGATCGTGGTTCTT
>DASWBC010000112.1:0-4157 GCA_036390815.1 Gemmatimonadaceae bacterium | reverse complement strand
GCGCGACCCCGACGCGAGCGTGGCTCGAGTACGAGCTGGGCGAGGTGTTCGGCATTCAACGCGAGCTTGATTCGACGTCCGCGCCACTCGTGTACGACGCGATCATGGAGCGATTGCAGTCGCCGGAGTTCCGCCCGCGCGCCCTCTTCAAGCGGTTCAACATCGAAGTGCTGGCGACGACCGACGTCGCCAGCGACACGCTCGAGCACCACAAGACACTCCGCGCCATCGAGCTCGGTGGTCGCGTGATTCCGACGTTTCGCCCCGACGCGCTCTTCCGGATCGCGTCGCCCGGTTGGTCGGCGGAGGTGGCGCGCCTGGAGCACGCCAGTGGCGGCACGATCGGAAGCTGCGCCGAGCTGGTGAGGGCGTTGGCTCGGCGACGCGCCGACTTCAAGGCGATGGGCGCGACCGCGACGGATCATGCCGTCGTGATTCCCCGCACCGAACGACTCAGGGACACGGAGGCCGAGCGCCTGTTCACGAAGGCCGGGCAACGCGCGGCGACCGAGGACGACCAGGCGCGTTTCGAGGCCCACCTCCTAATGGAGATGGCGCGTCTGTCGGTGGATGATGGGCTCGTCATGCAGCTGCACGCGGGCTCGCTCCGGGATCACAACGAGCTGGTGCATCGGCGCTTCGGAGCGGATCGGGGCGGCGACATCCCCGTCGCGACCGAATTCACGCGTAACCTGCGTCCGCTGCTCAACGCGTATGGGAATGACGCGCGCTTTCAGCTCATCGTGTTCACGCTCGACGAGTCGACGTACAGCCGTGAGCTCGCCCCGCTCGCGGGTCACTATCCCGCGATGCTCCTTGGCGCGCCGTGGTGGTTCAACGATTCGATTGAAGGATTGACGCGCTTTCGCCAGCAGACCACCGAGACTGCCGGCATCGGGAATACGGCCGGCTTTACCGATGATACCCGCGCGTTCTGCTCGATCCCGGCCCGGCACGATCTCGCTCGACGCGTGGACGCGAATTATCTCGGCGGACTCGTTGCGCGTCACGTGATCGGCATGGCCGACGCAACCGGGATGGCGAAGGCTCTCGCGTACGATCTTGCCAAGCGCGCTTATCGGTTGACCTGACTGTCCCATTGCCTGCAGCGGATAGCGCGGAGCGAAGAGCGGGTAGCGGGCAGCAGCGTAGTTGATAGGATTAACTGGTGAACGCGCTGATCCGAGCTGCGGGAGAACGGGACGCTGAAGCAATAGCGGGCATCTACGCTCCGGCAGTGACCGACGGCTCCACATCGTTTGAGCTGACGCCGCCCAATGCCGAAGAAATGAGGCGGCGCATCCTCGCCGTTCTGCCCCAATACCCCTGGCTCGTTTGCGAATCATCGGGCACGGTGACGGGATATGTCTACGCGACCACGCATATGGAGCGCGCTGCCTACAGGTGGTCCGTCGACGTCTCGGCCTACATCAGACACGACGCGCACCGTCGCGGCATTGCCAGAGCGCTTTACACAGCTCTGTTCGAGATACTCGTCATCCAGGGGTATCGGAACGCTTACGCGGGTGCCACGCTACCCAACCCCGCCAGCGTTCAGCTGCATCAGGCGATGGGGTTCAAGGAGGTTGGGGTCTATCACCAGATCGGCTACAAGTTCGGCAAGTGGCACGATGTAGTCTGGCTCGAACGGCCACTGGCAGACCACGTAATCGAGCCGCCAGAGCCCATCGCCTTTTCAACCATCGTGACTTCTCGCGAGGTGAAGGCTGCCTTCGCCCGCGCCGAGGGCCTGCTCAGCCAGCGTTGACCGGGTTTGCTGAAACTTCCAACCCTTTCCCCATGTACGGTATCTAACGCCTTAAGCAGTCGTTCCCCGGTCTCCACCCCTGACTCGACAGCACTATGATTGGCGTCGCCTCCCTGCTGGGACTCGCAGTAAGTCTACAGCTCCAAGCTCAGCTTCCTGTCCGTGCCGATGCGCGGCAGTCCAAGCCCCCCGTTTCCTCTCGAATCGGCGCCCCGACCGATAGCGGCGTGACCGCCACCCGGGCGGAAGCCGCACCGGTAATCGACGGCAAAGACGACGATGCCGTCTGGCGCACTGCCCCGCCCATAACGGCGTTCAAGCAGTGGCAGCCCACGGAGGGAAAGGAGCCGCGCTTCAAAACGGAGGCGAAGGTCGCCTACGACGCCGCGAATCTTTACGTCTTCGTGCGCGCGTTCGATCCGCATCCCGACAGCATCATCCGGCTTCTCGAGCGGCGCGACAGCTTCACACCATCCGACATGATCTGGATCTTTGTCGACTCATATCACGACAAACGAACCGGCTACGAGTTTGGCGTCAATGCGGCTGGCGTGAAGATCGACCAGGCCGTCTATGACGGCGGGAACGAGGACGGTGCCTGGGACGGCGTATGGGACGCCGCGACTCGAATCGATTCGCTCGGCTGGACGGCCGAGTTTCGGATTCCACTCTCGCAAATGCGCTACAGCAGGGACCGATCGCACATCTTCGGGTTCACGATCGATCGCGACATCTATCGGTACAGTGAGCGGGTGAGCTGGCCCTTTTTCAGCCAGTCGAAGCCGGACCTGATTTCGCAGCTCGGCATTCTCGACGGCATGGACGACCTGGAGTCGCCCCGCAGACTCGAGGCAATGCCCTACGTGGTCAGCAAAAGCGCGTCGCAAATCACGAACAACGCCTACGGACAAAAAGCGAACGTGACCGTCGGCGGCGACGTGAAATATCGCGTGGCCTCGAACCTGACGCTCGACGCAACGATCAACCCTGATTTCGGACAAGTGGAATCCGACCCCGCGGTCCTCAACCTCAACGCGTACGAGTCGTTCTTCGACGAACGGCGGCCGTTCTTCGTCGCCGGACGCGGGTTGTTCCGCTTCGACGTGAACTGCAGCGCCGTCAACTGCAACGGCGAAACGCTCTACTATAGCAGACGCATCGGTCGGACGCCCGAGCTGGCGGGCACCTATGGCGATACCGTTCCGCTGCAACCGACGACAATCATCGGCGCCGCGAAGCTGCTGGGTCGGTTCCCGCACGGGACGACGGTCGGCGTGCTCGACGCCATGACTGAGCGCGCAACGAGTCCCGGCGACACAACCTTCGAGCCTCGGACGAACTTCGCCGTCGTGCGCGCTACGCAGGATTTCCGCGGTGGCAACAGCGCCATCGGCGGGATGTTCACCGCGGTGAACCGCAGCCTCGATTCGTGGTCAAGCCCGTATCTCCTCAAAACCGCGTATGTAGGTGCCCTCGACTTCCGCCATCGCCTCTTCAAGAACACCTACGAGGTCTCCGGATCACTCGATCAGAGTCGCGTCGAGGGAACCCCCGCCGTGATTCTCGCAACGCAAACTGATTTGGTGCACGACTACCAGCGCCCGGACGCCAACCTTCCGCTCGACCCGAACCGTACGTCACTCACCGGCAACGCGCAGGAGCTCAAGGTGGACAAGATAGGCGGACAGCACCTCTTGTTCGAGACCGCCTATCAGCGCCGCTCCGAGGGATTCGAGATCAATGACCTGGGCTACCTCCGGCGCGCGGACCAGGTGTCGTGGAATACCTGGGTCGGGTTCTTCGACCGACACGAGCGAAAGTTCTACAACCGCTTTCAGTGGAACAATAACTGGTGGCAGTACTGGACCACTGACGGTCTGCCGCTCGAGGCGGCGTACAATTCAAACGTCCACATCACATTAAAGAACAACTGGTCGTTCCATACGGGCGGAACCGTAGGACAGCTCGGCACCACTTACGACGATCGTTCAGCGCGGGGCGGACCGGCAATCCGTCAGGATCCCTACTTCGCCCCGTGGCTCTTCATAAATGGCAACGATCGACGGTCGCTGGTTCCGTATATGGGTTTCAACTATTTCCGAGGAGATGTGGGCCGGAACTCGTCCTTGAATCTGAGCCCGGAGCTCGACTACAAGTTCCTTGGGAGGTTCAGCTCGGCGCTCATTTTTAACTGGACGCACAACATCAGCGACAACCAGTTTTACGGCAACTTCACCGACGCCGGAGGGACGCACTACACTTTCGCCCACCTGGACCAGCACACTACGTCGGTGACAGCGCGCCTCAACTACACGTTCACGCCAGATCTCTCGCTTCAGGGATACCTGCAGCCGTTCGTGTCGAAGGGCACCTATAGCAATGTGCGGCA
>DASWBC010000111.1:0-9967 GCA_036390815.1 Gemmatimonadaceae bacterium | reverse complement strand
CCAACCAGCCCTCGCAGACGAGACTACGGCGTGCGCGAAATTCGAAAACCCGACCAGGGAGGCGACACGTGTCCTCGAAGGACGCTCCGCAGCCCAGGCGCCGAGCGAAGCCGGCAGCCGTACGCGGCGAAGCCGCGTGGGCGCTGCCCGCAAGCGGGCACCCGGCGGACGTAGAGGACACGCGTCGCCGACCGCGCGCAAAGATCTAGAAGATTGCATCCGAAACGAACTGTCTAGTGCGCTAGACGCTCCAGCTCAGACCACCTATCAACAGCGCGCCGAAGATGCGGAATCACAATAGACCCACCGACGACAAGCCCGACAGAGAGCGACTCGAAGATCTCGGCACGCGAGACGCGCTCCTCGGCACAGCGAGTGAGGTGGTACGTCACGCAGTCATCACACCTCAGCACCAGGGATGCGACGAGACCGAGCAGCTCCTTGGTCCTGATGTCGAGCGCGCCGGCTTCGTAGGTGCGGGTGTCGAGCGCGAAGAACCGGTTGATGACCAGGTTCCCTTCATCGAGAATCTCGACGTTCAAACGCGCGCGGAATTGGACGAAGTCCTCGAGCGAAGCACCATGCTCGTGCGGTCGGTCATCGCTGCTCTCTACAGGCGATGACGCGACGGCCTTTGTAGGCTTTGAAGCGACCGCCTTCGGATGCTTTCGTTTCGGATTCTTCGGTGTCAAAATTTCCAACCCTTGAGCGTCTTGATCGCCTTCTCCAGCGCGGAACGTTGATCAGCGCGGTCGGCCGTCGCCAGCAATTCTTCGTACGTGTCGATGGCGAGATCAACCGCCTGGTAGTCGTGCTCCGCGCCCGCCAGGCTCGCCGCGTTGTCGGCAAGATTCGCCTTCGCGAGCTGGTCCTCCGGGAAGCGCGACGATACCTGCTGCCAGCGCGCCACGCGCTCCCTCGGATTCGATTCCGCCAGCGCCCACAGATGCCAGGCGGCCCTGTTCTTGGGATCGGATGCAATCGCGCGCGAGGCGAGATCACCCACTGGCTCCGGGCCGGCGCCGATCAGCCAATAGTGATTCGCCAGGGCCACGAGCGCCTTGGCGTCATCGGGATGCTCGGCCACCGCGCGCTCGAGAGCGGGAAGCGGATCAACTGGTTCTTCGGCGAGAGATGCGTGCGGCTCAGTCATACGGTACGAGATGGGTGCGGACCGGTCATCGTAAGTGGTGAGTGCTTACGATATTGTGTGCCACAAAGGTAGCTGCAAAATCTCTACTCCAAAAAAAGCTGCTGGACTTTCCCCGCGCAGGAGCCTACCATTCAATTGTTGCTGGACAAGTCCGGCGGTCCATAGTACCATTCTTGCACCAGCGCAGCCTTAGCAGCGCGCCATTCCATACAGAATAGGGTTCCGGTAATCGCGTGAGTTTTGAGCCGCGGTGCATGTGAGCCATTCGAGCAGCACTTTTCTTCTCAGCCACACCACAACTGCATGAGCGAACGTCGACGTCCTTTTCGTCGCGGCCGGAGGTCTCGTCCTTCCGGCAATCAACCACAAACTCCACTCTCCGAATCCTACAGTGATGTAGATCCGTACCTGGAGCCCATGGATACTTTGACACCCACCCCCGACGCAGCGCAATTACCCGACGCGCGCGACAATATGACATCACCAGCCATTCCTTCTCCCATTCCCACCCCACCTCCCAATGCCGCGCCCAGCGCGGCGCCGAATTCCGAATCCAGTTCCGGCGCGGATAGTTCGCCCAACGGATCGAGCGACACGGGCACTTCCCCACAGCAGCAACAGCAGGCTCCGTACAATCCGCAGACATCGGGTGGCCGCGAGGGAAGCGGCGGCGGAGAAAGGGGCGGCGGAGAGAGAGGCGGCCAGCAGCAACGCGATGGCAATCAGCGCCATCCTGGTGAGCGCGGCGACAACCGCAACAACGGACGACGCGGCCGCAATCAGCGGGGACGCGGCAGGCAGCGCCCGCAGGGCGGACCACGTGGAGGCGGCGGGGGAGGAGGAGGCGGCGGCGGTGGCGGCAGCGGAACAGAGCAGGTTTCGCGTGCGCCAGTCGCTCCTGTCATTCCGGATGGTGAAACCACGGGGTGGTTTGATCCGCAGCGCGAAGGCGGCTTCATTCGTCGCGCCGCGAACAGCTACCTCGCCGAGCCGGGCGATGCGTACGTTCCGACACAGGTCATGCGGCAGTACATGCTGCGCCGCGGCGATCAGGTGCTCGCGACCACCGGTCACGATCATCGCAATCGCGTAGTCGTCGTCGACGCCAAGGAAATCAACGGGGCCGATCCCGAAGCCGCGGCGAGGCGTCCTGATTTCGGCTCTCTCACCGCGTCGTATCCCGAGCGCAAGCTCAAGCTCGAGACGGGGAAACCCGCGAAGTCCGGGCCCGAGCTCACCCGCCGAGCGATCGACCTGATCGCGCCCATCGGGTACGGCCAGCGGGCGCTCATCGTCGCGCCGGCACGCGCCGGCAAGACCATGCTCCTCCAGGCGATCGTTGAAGGCGTGGCGATCAACCATCCCCAGGCCGTCCTCCTCGTTCTCCTCGTTGACGAGCGCCCGGAAGAAGTGAGCGAGATGATCACCTGGGGCTATGGCGAGGTTGTTGCCTCCAGCTTCGACATGCCCGCCGTTCGGCACACCGATGTGACCGAGATGGTGCTCGAGCGGGCGCGTAGACTCGTGGAGCTAGGCAAGGATGTCGTCATCGTATTGGATTCCATTACGCGCATGGCGCGCGCTTACAACACGGTTGAGCGGGGCACCGGCCGTACGCTGTCAGGTGGCCTCGATTCCTCCGCGATGGCAAAGCCTAAGGCCTTCTTCGGATCGGCCCGTTCCGTTGCACCCGAGCACGGGGGAGGTTCGCTCACCATCATCGCGACCGCGCTCGTCGAGACCGGATCGCGGATGGACGACGTCATCTTCGAGGAGTTCAAGGGCACCGGCAACTGCGAGATCAAGCTCGATCGCTCACTTTCCGAGAAACGAATCTTCCCGGCGATCGATGTGGCGACCAGCGGCACGCGTCGTGAAGACAAGCTGTTCCGTCCCGATCAGCTAGAGCATGTCTACACACTCAGACGCGGCCTTCAACAGATGCCATCCAGCTCAGCGATGGAATGGCTCATCAAGCGCATCGCGGCGACGCCAAGCAACGACGCGCTGCTCGAAGGTCTATAGTCGGGTTCTTGGCGCGCTCCTGTTTGTTCCGGCATTACTCGCGGCTCAGGATGTCCAGCCCGTTGCGAACCTCCATCCCGAGGTAGTCAACCTCACGCTCAAGGGCGTGAAGGTAATGAAGCAGAGCGACCTCCTTCAGAGCGTCTACACCACGGCGTCGCATTGCAACAGCCTCATCCTCGCGCCGTTCTGCTGGATCAGCAAAGCAAAGTATTTCTACACCAAGAAGTACCTCGATCACAAGGAGCTCGAGAGAGACGTGCTCCGAGTGCGCGTCTTCTACTGGAAGCGCGGCTACCGCGAGGCCGAGGTGGACACGGCGGTGGTTCCAAGGGGGCACAACCAGGTCGGCGTCACCTTCTCGATCAAGGAAGGGCCGCCGACAATCGTCTCCGACATCAGCGTCATTCAGCCGACGCCGCTGCTGTCGCAAAGGGAGATCGACAAGCACCTCGTGCTGGGAAAGAACGGCCCGCTCAATCTGATCAGGCTCGATTCGTCGCGGATCTTTCTGCAATCAACATTATTTGACAAGGGATACGCCGACGCTGAGGTGGATACGTCGGTAGTCATCGACACGACGTCGCGGACGGCGGTGGTCAAGCTCACGCTCAATCCGAAATACAAGACGACGGTGGAAGACATCGTCATCAAGGGCAACGACGATGTGGACGAGCGCACGATCAGGAAGTCGCTGACCTTCCATGTCGGCGACATCTTCCTCCACTCCGAGATGCTCCGCAGCCAGAGAGCGCTCTACGAGTCGAATCTCTTTCGCCGTGCCGCGATCGAGCCGCGTCCGCCGATCGACATCGCTACTCCCGACTCGGCCAAGGTGGTCGTCGTCACCGTGCAGGAGTCGCCCCCGCGGGAGGCTCGCCTGAGCGCTGGATTCAACACGATCGATTTCGTGCAGCTCGAAGCGCGCTTCACACACTACAATTTCCTGGGCGGCGCCCGCCGCCTCGATGTACAGGGCGTGGTCGGAAACCTTTTTGCCAGATCGCTCAACAACCGCGGCATCTTCCACAACGCGTCGGTCCCGCAGACGAGCGAGCTGGCGCGCTACTTCGTTCCGACCTACAATGCGAGCATCGACCTGCGGCAGCCCTGGTTCGGGTCGCCACACAACGAGCTGGCGATGAGCCTGTTCACGCATCGGCGCAGCGCGCCCGGCATCTACGTCGATCGCGGCTATGGAACGAGCTTGACCTTCACGCGGGATGTGGCGGAGCGCGCGCCCACGAGCCTGAACTACAGATTCGAGATCAGCAAGGTCGACGCTGGCGACGTGTACTTCTGCATCAATTACGGTGTGTGCGACACGTCGACTCTCGAAGCTCTGCGCGGCAATCAGCATCTCTCGCCAATCACTCTCACCTCTGCAATCGATCGGACCAACGATCCGTTCTCTCCCAATAGGGGATACCGCGCCAATGCGAGCGCTGA
This sequence comes from Gemmatimonadaceae bacterium, assembly GCA_036390815.1. Taxonomy (GTDB): domain Bacteria; phylum Gemmatimonadota; class Gemmatimonadetes; order Gemmatimonadales; family Gemmatimonadaceae; genus UBA4720. Next base: position 5,340 of record DASWBC010000111.1, on the reverse strand, counting down.
GCATGCGTCCGCGTTCACGCTGTCCGATTTCCGCTACAACCGCGCGACGCTCGATGGCGCCGCATTCGTTCAGGTTCGGAAACGCGGCGCGATCGGCGTGCACGCCCGCATCGGCTGGGTCAGTCCCCTCGGCAGCACCTCACAAGCCGTCGGTGTCGCGTCCAATCTGGACGACGGAATTCTTCACCCGAGAAAACGTTTCTACGCCGGCGGGTCGCATTCGGTGCGCGGATTCGGCGAGAATCAGCTCGGGCCGCGCGTCCTCACGATTCCGCTCGCCTCGCTCCAGTCGCACGACAGTCTGAATGTGGCTTGCAAATCGGGAACCGACGTCACCCAGTGCAATCCCAACCTGGCGACGCTCAAGGACCGCGATTTCGACCCTCGTCCCCTGGGCGGGAATTTCGTGGCTGAGGGGAGCATCGAGGGGCGTTTTCCGCTGTGGCGAGACCTCATTGGGGCGGTCTTCGTGGACGCCGGAATCGTCCGCCAGAAGACCAATCCGACCCTTCCCCGCCGCAGGGCGGCCATAACTCCCGGGTTCGGGGTCCGGTACCATTCTCCTGTAGGCCCGATCCGTGCCGATATAGGCCTCAACCCGGGATCCACGGAATCCCTCCCGGTTGTAACCGAAAATACCGTTAATGGCCAAACGACGCTGGTCACCCTTCAACAGCACCGAACCTATTCGCCCACGAAAGGTGGAGGGATCCTCAACCGGATCGTCCTACACCTCTCCATTGGCGAGGCATTCTAAAAAGTGGTGGGTTCGGCTCGTCGCAGGGTTGCTGGTGGTGGCGTTGCTGTTGGTTGGCGCCGCCTATCTGATCACCAATAGCGACTGGGGCCGCGAGCGGGTCCGCCGTTACGTCGAAGGGCTGATTCAGAGAAACAGCCACGGCCTCGTCCACATCGGCAGCGTCACCGGAAATCTCCTGCACGGGGCGACGCTTCACGATGTCGTCATCACCGACAGCGCCCGCGCCCCATTCGTCAAGGCCGACGAGATATGGGCCAAGTACAGCCTCAACACGCTGCGCGGCAAGAAGCTCGAGTTCAACGATGTGAAGCTTGTCCGGCCGATCATCGTGATCGACAAGCAGCCGGGCGGAGAGTGGAACTATGATCGCATCTTTCCGCGCGACACGGTCACGCGCACCGGGGTGAAGTCGACCGGCTGGGGGACCTGGATCCGCTTCAGCAACGTCACGGTTGCGAACGGCGATCTCACGATTCGATCCCCGTGGGATCCCGGCAACGTTACTCCCGCCGAACGCGCCGACAGGGTACGAGCTGCCCTCGGTCCCGCGGGAAGACTCAAGATTCTGCAGGTCGCCAAGGGTTATCAGAAAGAGTCGAGCTTTCACAGGATCAACGGATTGTTTCCGCTCGTGCGACTCGAGGATCCAGCATACAAAACCCGGCTGATTGATGTCGCGGCCTTGAAGATGATGGCCGAGCCATTCCGTCCTCCCGTCGCTGATGTGAGGGGTCTGACCGGCTCGTTCAGTTTCACGGGCGATTCGATCTGGTGGAAGGGAGCGCGGGTGGCGTTTCCCGGCACGAAAGCGAGCGGCGATGGACGCTACCTGATGGAATCGGGCGACATGCACCTGCGCCTCCACGGTGATCCCGTCCGGCCCGCCGACATTCGCTGGGCGATGCCAAATCTTCCCGAAGACGGATCAGGAAAGCTCGATTTTGGACTGGACTGGACGGGGAGCAAGAGCGTGTATCTCGCGCAGAACATGGACGTGACGCTCGAGAAGTCGCACATCGCCGGAAAAATCGAGGCGACGGTGACGGACACGCTCGCGTACCGCGGCGCGAATCTGACCTTTGCCAATCTCGATACCCGCCTGCTGACGCGACTCTTCCCGACGATGACATTCCCGCGGCCGCTGACGCTGACCGGGAAAGCGGCTTTTGACGGAGGAGAGCACTCGCTGAAGGTGAATGGCGACGTCGTCGTGGACGACCGGCTCTCGGGGCGAAGCCACCTCGTAGCGGTCGGCGTGATGGGATTGTCCAAAGGAATTTTTACTGCGCGCGATCTGCATGTGAGGATGCTGCCACTGCAGATGAACCTGGCAAAGGCTCTCGCGCCAACGCTCAAGCTGAACGGCACGATGACGGGCACCGCCACGTTGAACGGTTCCTCCGCGGAAATCATGACGGCGCAGGGTGATGTCACCGAGGTCGAGAACGGAGCGGTCTCGCATGCGACTGGTCGCGCGGCGATGCGCGCGCGCGGGATGCCGTGGTATGACGTCGATGCGACGATGCATCCGCTCGCGCTCGCCACACTCGGACGCTACATGCCGACCGTTGGATTGATTGGAAGTGCGAGCGGACCGGTGAAGTTGAAGGGATTTGAAAACGACCTCGCCCTCAACACGCAGCTGACGTTTCCCGACGATGGTTTTCTGGATTTGCGCGGGACGATGGATCTTCACAGCAAGGACACCGGCTACAATCTCGAATTCAATACCAGGCAATTCAACGCCGGTGCGGCGGTAGCAAAGGCTCCTCGGACATCGATCACCGCCGTGGGGACGGCGAGCGGGCGCGGATTCATTCCAGAGACGATGCAGGCGCAGCTCGTGGCCAGGGTCGCCGGATCCTCAGTCGATACGGTTTCAGTCGATAGCGCCAATGTCAGACTCGCGGTCGCCAGTGGTGTCGCGCGCATCGATACTCTGGCGGTCGGGCTGCCGCAGGGTCTCATCGAGGCGAAGGGTACGATCGGCATGTCTCCGGCACACAGCGGCACCTTGTCGTATCACATCGCCATCGACTCGCTCTCCCGCTTCGCCGGTCTGATCTCGACCGACACGACGATCGTTCGACCGCGTCCTGGAATTCTGGCAGCCCGCATCGCCAAAGCCAAAGCCGACTCGTCGCGAATCGCTCGCGCCACGGAGGTCGAGCGCGCGGTGACGGGTATGCCGCTGCCGCGCACGGTGGTCGATACTCCGACTGCTGTGCGCAAGAATGATCTGTCCGGGACAGTGCGGGCGGACGGAGTTGCCACGGGCAACATCAGGGACTTCACCGCGAAGGGAACCGCGTCCGGCACGAACATCGTCGCGCGCGGAAACACCATCGGCTCGTTCACTGCCGACTACGACTGGATCAATGCGCGGACACCGCAGTCGCAAGTGAGGGTCAATGCGCAGGCGAAAACGGTTCGCGCCGTGGGGTTTGCCCTCGACAGCGTCGGCGCCAAGCTCACTTATCAGAAGCCCAATGGCACCGTGCAGCTCGTGGTCAACCAGGACAACGCGCGCACCTACTCCGCCGATGCGGCGTTCACACTCGACAAGATCCGCAACGCGCTGACGCTGAATACTCTCAAGCTCCAGTTCGATACGAGCGCATGGGTGAGCACTGGCCCCGCGGCAATACACTGGGGCCAGGCAGGCTCGGATGTGGAGCACCTCGAGCTGCGCAACGGCGTGAACGGTCGCATTTACGTGAATGGCTTTGTGCCGAAGGAGGGCAACGCCAATCTAGACATCGCGGTCGACAACCTGAACGTCGGAGACGTGGTCGCGCTCACCGAGAGCGACCTCAGCGCGAAGGGTTTGATCTCGCTCAACATTCACGCGACGGGAACGCTAGCCAATCCACAGTTCAAGGGCGCGTTCGGCGCGACTGATCTCATATACAACGGGAATCCCGTGCCCGAAGTGCACGGCAACGTGGAATACGCGAATCAGACGTTGACGGGCCGCGCTGAGGCGATGCGCGCGGGCGCCAAGCCATTCCTGATCGCCGAGGGAACGGTGCCGATCAATCTGGCGCTCACGGGCGTTACGGGATCGAGGTTCCCAACCGACAGGCAGATTGCGCTCAACATCAATGCCGACAGCCTGCCGCTCAATCTGATGCCGCAGTTCGGCCGGTACGTCGCCAACATGAAGGGTCGAGCCAGCGGCTCGTTCAAGGTTGGCGGCAGTCTCAATCGCCCGCAGCTGACCGGACAGTTTGCGCTTCACGAGGGCGCGGCGCGGGTGGTACCCGCCGGAATAAATCTCAGTCAGATCGAAGCATCGATTCGGATGCTGGGCGACACGGTGGTGATCGATTCGATTGCGGCTTACAGCAAAGGGCGTATCGTTCTGACGGGCGGCATCGGCGTTGGTGCACTGAGCGCGCCGAGCTTCAATATCAAGCTCCAGACGCAGAACGCGCAGGTTCTCAACAACCACCGTGGAGAGCTGCGGCTGAGTGCGAATCTCGGGATGACCGGGCCATTCAAGGATGCGCACGTGACGGGCGACGTCCGCATCCGCCAGGGCTTCGTTTACATCCCGCCGTCGGACAACAAGAATCTCGTCGGCCAGGGCGATCCCGCGATCTTCAATGTGCTGGACACGGCGATCATGGCCGATCGGGAGCTCTTCCCCACGCAGTCGCCGCTGCTGGCGAATCTGCGGGCGGATGTGACGCTGCGAGTGGATCGCGATGTGTTCGTGCGCTCACTGGAGGCGAACGTCGAGGTGTATAGCGACGGTGATCTGGCCGTTCACGTTAATCGCGCCAAGGAGACACTGGTGCTGGACGGTGTGCTCCTAAGCGAGCGCGGCGAATACACCTTCATGACCCGCAGATTCGATATCAAGCGCGGCTCGGCGACGTTCATCAATTCCACGGAGCTGAATCCGACGTTGCAGGGAACCGCTCAGTACGTAGTGAAGCAGCCGAACCGCGAGGCGATCAACATTCAGATCGTGGTCGGCGGAACGCTGCACACGCCCAATATCTCGCTCACGAGCGACGCGCAGCCGCCGATTCCGCAGAGCGATTTGCTGAGTTATCTCGCGTTCGGGCAGTCATCGTCGTCGCTCGTCCAGCTCGAGGGCTCGGGCCTTACCAACGGCAGTGGTGGCTCGAACCTCGTTGGTGCGGGCGCGGCGCTCGCGAGCCGCCAGCTGGCGGGTATCGCGCTTGGTGTCGTCACCGACCAGGCGGCCGGTCAGGCGGCCCGCTCATTGGGCGCCGACGTGTTCACGATCACTCCCGCGGACGTGCAGACGGACGTCGGCAACTTTCTGCGCGGGACTCAATTCGAGTTCGGGAAGTACGTCAAGTCGCACACTTTCGTAGCGGTCAATTCACCGCTCGACCCGAAGGCGCTGGTGAGGCCGGGCGTCCAAGTGATTCATCGGTTCGGTGGTCTTCGCGGGTACCGGTTAGAGACGGGCGTGGACACGCGCTACCTGCTGAGAGAGCCGACGTTGCAGCGTGACCAGACCGTGGCGACGACCAGCGCGTTCGGGGCGTTCCTGATTCGAGAGTGGCGTTTCTAGAGCTGGAGGCATAAGGCAAGCCGAT
>DASWBC010000110.1:0-3127 GCA_036390815.1 Gemmatimonadaceae bacterium | reverse complement strand
AGTGATTTCCTGCGCCACCCCGCTCTTCTGTTTTGCCAGGTGGGCGATGTCGTAGGCGAACCATACGTCCTCGAACGCGACCTCGACTCCCTTGCTCCTTTTCACGATTTCCGTGGGCCCGGCAGTGTCGGGAACGCTCGGAACCGAGTCGAGCAGCGTGAAGATTCTCTCCGAGCTCGCCATCGCCGTCTGCAGGATGTTGTACTTCTCGGACAGATCCTGGAGGGGCTGGAAGAATCTTCGCACGAGCTGCAGAAACGCCGCGACCGTGCCGACACTTAGGAGGGTCGCGTGCACGCGCGAGGCTCCCGCAACGATGAGGATCGCGAGCGCGACCGACGTCAGCAGCTCGATGGCGGGAAAGTAAAGCGCGTAGATCGTAATCGATTTCAGGTTCGCGTCCAGGTGCGACCGGTTCAGCTCGTCGAAGCGCTGCGCTTCGCGCTTCTCCTGACCGAACAACTGCACGATTCGCATTCCCGTCAGTCGCTCCTGAAGAAACGAGTTGATGCGGGCGAGGCGCACGCGGATGTCGCGATAAGTATCGCGCACACCCTTTCGAAACAGTCCCGATACGATGACCACGAATGGAATGACGGCAAACGACGCCAGCGCGAGGCGCCAATCCATGATCAGCATGGCGACGCTGATCGCTACCAGAGTGAAGAGATCTCCAAGCCCCGAGACGACGCCAGAGGTGAAGAGCTCATTCAGCGTCTCGACATCCGACGTCACGCGTGTGATCAGCCGCCCGGCCGGATTCCGGTCGAAGAACGACACCGAGAGCCGCTGCAGGTGCGCGAAGATCTCCATCCGCAAATCGCGCATGACCCGTTGCCCGAGCAGGCTGGTAAGCCAGATCTGGCCGTAAGCTGTGACGAATTCGGCCACCAGTGCGATGAGCAGGAACGCGGTGCAGACGCCCACGACGTGCATGTCGTGCGCGGGCACTGCGACGTCGATCACCCGCCTGGTCAGCAGCGGCCCGACCACCTGGACCCCACCCTCGACGCAAAGAAGCGCGAACGCGCCGTACATCAGGGCGCGGTACGGCCGTGTATAGACGAGCAGGCGACGCATCAGCTTGCTGTCGTACGCCTTGCCGAGGATGTCGTCTTCGTGCGTCTGAGTTGCGGGAGCAGTCATTCAGCCGTATCCTAGCCGGGTTGAAGGTGCGACGCCACGGCAAACAGTTCAGCCATGGTACGCGGGTTGCAATTTTCGCAGGCACCGATGATCCATCTATCGGTCGACGTTTTAACCCATACTGGAGGGAAGATGGGAATTCTCGCATGGATCGTTCTTGGTCTGATCGCAGGTGCGATCGCCAAGGCCATCATGCCGGGCAACGACCCCGGCGGCATCATCGTTACCATCATTATCGGAATCGTGGGTGCGTTCATCGGTGGCTTTCTCGGAAACATGCTGACTGGAACCCCTCTAAATGGATTCTCGATCCAGAGCATCATTCTCGCGGTCATCGGGTCGCTCATCCTGCTGTGGATCTATCGCATGGCGACGAAGGGCCGCGGCGCGCCCCGCGTTCCCTAGCGCCGCACTCGCTTCTCCGAGGTAAAGGGTTTGCCGCTCTGGCTCTATTGGATCGTTCTCGGCCTTGTTGCCGGGACACTCGCCAAGTTTCTGGTGCCAGGGCGGGACCCTTCTGGCTGCATCATCACCATTCTCCTCGGAATCGTCGGCGCTTTTATCGGTGGCTGGCTTGGAACGCGATTCTTCGGGTGGGGCACCGTGATGGCCGGAGAGTTTGACTTTCGCTCGATCGGCATCGCCACCGTCGGCGCGATCGTACTTCTCCTGCTCGGGCGACTCGTCAGGCGATTATAGCCGAGCTTGTCTGCCGCGACAACGCGGGCCAATTCGGCAAATCTTCGGGGTCGCGCTTAGATTTCGGATGTGAAAGACAGTATCGTCATCCGCGGCGCCCGGCAGCATAACCTCAAGGGCTTCGACCTCGAGATTCCGAGGCGAACTGTCACGGTGGTCACCGGTCCCTCGGGCTCCGGAAAATCCTCGCTCGCGTTCGATACCATCTACGCCGAGGGTCAGCGCCGCTACGTCGAGTCGCTTTCGTCGTACGCGCGGCAATTCCTCGAGCGAATGGAAAAGCCGGACGTCGACTCCATCGAAGGCCTGTCGCCGGCGGTGGCGATCGAGCAGAAGAACCCGACCAGGACGTCCCGCTCCACGGTCGGGACCGCGACGGAGATCTACGACTACCTCCGACTCCTCTGGGCGCGCGTCGGACACACGTTCTGCCCCAATTGCGGCAGGGAGATCAGGCCGGATACGGTGCAATCGGTGGCCGACACGGTACTGGCACTCCCGGGCGGTGCCCGCTTTTACGTGACCTTTCCCCTGCGCCTCTCCAGCAAGGTCACGCACGACGTGGTCATCGAGAATCTCCGCGCACAGGGATTCCTGCGCGTCGCGATGGACGGAGCCGTGATGCACCTCGATGAGCTCGCCGAGTCGAAGCGCGACATCACGCGCGCGAAGGAGCTTCTGGTGGTGGTGGACCGCTTGTCGGTCTCACCCGAGAGCGCCGGTCGCCTGAGTGACGCGGTCGCAACGGCGTTCGCCGAGGGCGAGGGCGACTGCGTGATCCTGTTCACCGATTTCCTCGTGTCGCCCATCGACGGATTGACGGTGAACAAGCTGCGCTTTACCGAGCGGTTCCAGTGCGCGAATGACGGGACGCTGGCGCCGACACCCACGCCGCAGCTCTTCTCGTTCAACAATCCGCGCGGCGCGTGCCCGCGGTGCAACGGTTTCGGGGCGATTCTCGAGTACGACGAATCGCTGGTGATTCCGCACCCCGCTCGCTCTTTGCGCGACGGCGCGATAGATCCGTGGACAAAGCCGCGGTACGACAACAAGCGGCGCGCGCTGGCCGAGTTCGCGAGGCGTGAACGGATCCCGCTGGACAAGCCGTGGGACCAGCTCACGTCCGCGCACCGGGAGCTGCTCCTTCGCTCGAAGACGAGGGGCTACAAGGGGATCTTTCCTTTCCTGCGCGATCTCGAGGAGAAGCGGTACAAGCAGTACATCCGGGTTTTCCTCCGGCAATACCAGACGGCGCAGGAGTGTCCGCGCTGCCACGGGGCGA